>CAYYZJ010000356.1:0-8925 GCA_964475615.1 uncultured Flavitalea sp.
AAAGTGTGCGATGAAATTTTAGAAGGTAAGTTAGATGATCAGTTTCCATTAGTTGTTTGGCAAACAGGAAGCGGCACGCAAAGCAATATGAACGTGAATGAGGTCATCGCCTACCGCGCCCATGTTATCAGCGGCGGAAAGCTCACGGATAAAGAAAAGATCCTGCATCCCAATGATGATGTCAATAAATCGCAGTCTTCCAACGACACTTTTCCAACGGCCATGCATATCGCCGCGTATAAAATACTTGTGGAAACTACGATACCCGGCATCGAAAAACTCCGGAATACACTTGCTGCTAAAAGCAAGCAGTTCATGAAAGTGGTAAAGATCGGGCGCACACATTTCATGGATGCCACCCCGCTTACCCTGGGACAGGAATTCAGCGGATATACATCACAGTTAGATCATGGACTGAGGGCCATCAAAAATACGCTGCCCCATTTATCCGAGCTGGCGCTGGGAGGCACTGCGGTCGGAACAGGCATCAACACCCCTCCCGGCTATGCCGCCAATGTAGCTGCCAGGATAGCACAGCTTACCGGCCTTCCTTTTATAACTGCCGAAAATAAGTTCGAAGCCCTTGCCGCCCATGATGCCATTGTAGAATCGCACGGAGCGCTCAAAACAGTAGCCGTAAGCCTGATGAAGATCGCCAATGATATCCGTATGCTTTCTTCAGGCCCGAGAAGCGGGATCGGCGAGATCTTTATCCCCGATAATGAACCGGGCTCTTCCATCATGCCGGGCAAGGTGAACCCCACGCAATGCGAAGCGCTGACCATGATCGCTGCGCAGGTAATGGGCAACGATGTGGCCATCAATATCGGCGGCGCCACCGGCCATTTCGAGCTGAATGTATTCAAGCCGGTGATGATCTACAATTTCCTGCACAGCGCCAGGCTGATCGGCGACGGCTGTGTGAGCTTTAACGACAAGTGCGCCGCCGGCATCGAGCCCATAGAAGCCAATATCAAAAAGCATGTAGACAATTCACTGATGCTGGTCACTGCACTGAACACGAAGATCGGTTATTACAAAGCTGCTGAAATAGCCCAGAAAGCGCATAAAGAAGGTACTACACTCAAGGAGATGGCCGTTAAACTGGGTTATGTTACTCCCGAACAGTTCGATGAATGGGTGGATCCGGCAAAGATGGTAGGGAAAATAGAATAATAGGGAATAGAAAGTGGGAATGGCCTATTCACTATTGACTGCTCACTACTATCTTCTTCGTATTGATATTCACTCCCTGCCCATTATATAACCTGAATATATAAACGCCGGGCTTGTAATTGCCGAGATCGAGGGTGAAATTATCCCTGTCCGTGGTCTGCTGCATAACCATGCGGCCCGATATATCGAACAACTGGATCAGCAGCGGCTTATGCAATCCGCTTTTGCAGAGCACATGCAGGTATTTTGAAGTAGGATTGGGATAGACCAGCATTTCCGTGCGGTTGTTCACAGGCTTGGCCGGCGGATCATTGCTGGTAATGGGAAGCACCTGCAGAAAGACCATCCGCAAAATATGCCCGGGCGATTTCGTATTCACTTTCGTTCCGGTAAAACCTCCGGTAGGCCCCGATGTGGCGCCCGAGCTGTCGATGGCCAGGAACAGCGTATCGCCGGTAGGCGCAATGGCCAGGTCCCTGATGCGGTAATCATGCAGATAGGGAATGGTATCTATGATCTGCGGCGTGCTTGAGCTGTCGATATAATCCCCTGCAGCTTTCAGCTTCAACCGGTACATGCCAAGCTTGAGCGAAGTGACCAGCAAGGAATTCTGCCATCCCGGAATGCCCATCTCATCATAATAATCGATACTGGAAGGAGCAATGGTAGGCCAGGTATAATTGTTCGCCCCGCTGGAAGGCACATCGGTTCCATCTACATTGAAAAAAGAAAAAATCGGCTCTTTCACATTGTTTGCGCTGCAGAAACTATGTTCATTGTGAACGGTCTGGTTGGCCAGCTTGTCGTTATTGGGATTGGCATCCGTGTCATTATAATTGTCATCGCACATGCCAGCCACTTTCGGCCAGCCATAATTCCTGCCTGCTTCAATGAGGTTGATCTCGTCATCCGATTTATCGCCGTGCTCTGAATTGTAAAGCATCCAGTTGCCGTTCACCCTGGCCCAGACCAGTCCCTGCGCATTGCGGTGCCCGTAAGAAAAAACAGCATTCACCTTACCGGTTACCGAATTGGTAACAGGGTTATCGTTGGGGATCCATCTGCTGTAAGCGCCGTCATCGGCATCGCCGTCAGGCTCCGTATTCAGGCGAAGCACCTTGCCTTCGTACACATCTTTATTCTGTGCATTATTGGTGCGGTAACCGTTATTGAACTGCCCCGCTCCCTGGTCGCCGATGGTATAATATAAATAATAATTGCCATCGCTTTCCGGAACGGGACTGATCTTGAGGCGCCCGGAATTGTGGTCATTGCTTCCGGAAAGATCATCGATCACCGTAACCGGCGAACCCAGCGAATGATTGACCAGGTCGTATTGATAACGAATGATCTTGGTCTTGTAGTAACAAGGCTGATTGGTTACTGAGCCCGCTCCTGCGCAAGCACTGTTGTTAGGCGTTCCGCTGGTACCATATACATCATATACCAGCGCCACATATACATAAGGCTTTCCGGTGAGCAGTTGCGGATGAAGGGCAAGCCCCATCAACCCTCCCTGCGGTGCAGGATAACCGTTAGGCGGAGCATAATAATTGAATGTAGTGAGATTATTCAGGTCGAGCAGTACGCGGTTGCCTTTATTGCCGGGATGGATCTTCCAGATGCGGTAGCGATGCGCTTCGGTTATCCAGAGCGAATCGTCGGGGCCGTAAGTGATCTCCCAGGGAAAGCTCAGGCCTTTGTTGTGCGAGGGAATGTCATACAGCGGATAAAGGGTATCGATCTTAAAAGTCTGGCCATTGAACGTCACAATCTGCGAAAACCCTTTAACATAGAACAAAGCAAGGATTGAAAGAAGCGGGTACCACTTTTTCATCGGGATCGGGATTAGGTAATTCGTCTGGATAAGAAACAATAAACATACCAAAGCAATGCCCTGGCCTTTGCAAAAACCCCTTCCAATGCCGGTATTTATACGAGAAACTTTACGAGGCTGAACGCTAAACGCCGAACGCTTAACGCCCTTCAGTGCCGGATGCCTGTGCCACGCGTTCAGCGTTCGGCGTTAAGCCTTCAGCATTAGCGTTTTTTTTGAAAAATTTTTTCTGAAAGAACAGAATGGCTATCACGCCAACGGAAATGGAAGCATCGGCGATATTGAAAACGGGACTGAAAAATTCAAATTCATCTCCCCCTACAAAAGGAAACCAGGAAGGATAATGCGTTTTGATCAGCGGAAAATAGAGCATATCCACCACGCGGCCATGCAGGAAACCGGTATAGCCTTTTGCAGGAAATATTTTTGCCACATGATCGAAGGTGCTTTCTTCAAAGATCAATCCATAGAACATACTGTCCAGCAGATTGCCCAATGCTCCTGCAAAGATCAGTGCGGCGCATACGATGAATCCGCGATGATATTTTTTCTGGATGATGGTGCGCAAATAAAATATGCCGAACAGCACGGCTGCCAGGCGGAAAAGGGTGAGCGCCATTTTTCCGAGATTGCCCCCGAATTTCCAGCCCCAGGCCATGCCTTCATTTTCGACAAAATAGATCTGGAATTTATTTCCCAATACTTTTATTCCATTATCGTAGGGAGATACAGGAGCATGATAATAAGCATCCCAGGAATGACTAAGCGGCATGTGCGTTTTGACCCATATCTTCAGCGACTGGTCTGCCACAATGATCAACAATATGATCAGGAATACAGTTCTTGCCTTCACGAAGTTTAATTGAGGGGCAAATATAGGCAATAGATGGGATACGGGATACGGGATACGGGATGCGGGATACGAGATACGGGATAGGTTTTAGATTATTGGTTCTTACCCGCATCCCGTACCTCGCATCCCGCATCCCGCATCCCGTGCCCCGCATCCCGCATCACTCCTCAAAATACACCCTCTTCACTCTTTGTGAAACGCCTGTTAAAATTTCGTAGGGGATGGTTTGGGCCCAATGGGCGATCTGCTGAACGGAGAGGTCCTTGCCGAATACGATCACTTCGTCGCCTTCTTCCACTCCGGGAATGCCGGTGATATCGATCATGGTCATGTCCATGCATATACTGCCGATGGTATTGGCGAGATGCCCTTTTACCAGCATCCTGCCGGCGCCATTGCCCAGGCTTCGCGGATAGCCGTCGGCATAACCGATGCGGACGGTGGCAATGGTAGCACGGCGGGCAGCCACGCCTTTGCGGTTATATCCCACCGTTTCATTTTCCTGAATGGTCTTGATCTGGGCGATGGTTGTTTTCAAGGTAGCTGTTTCCCTGAGATCGAGCGTATGCGAAGCAGCGCTATCCACACCATAAAGGCCGATGCCCAGCCGCACCATATCCAGTTGTAATGCAGGATGGCGGATGATGGCGGCAGAATTGGCGATATGTTTCAGGAACGGATAAGGAAATGCATGCTGTATCTGCCCGGCGGCATCCAAAAATAAATCGGTCTGATGCCTGCTGAATACATCCTGCTGCGCTTCTTCACTGGCGGCAAGATGGCTGAACACACTCTGTATCTTGAACGGCGCTTTTTGTAAACAAGCGATCAGCTCGGGAATATCTTTTACCGGAAAGCCTAACCGGTTCATACCGGTTTCTATTTCCACGTGCACCGGGAACTGCAATATCCCTTCTTTTCTCAGATACTGATCGATCGACCTCAGCAAACGGAATGAATAGATCACCGGCTCCAGGCTGTACTGAACCAGCGCATCGAACCCGTTCTCCCCCGTGTTCATCACCATGATGGGCGTTTTGATTCCCGATTTGCGCAGCTCCACTCCTTCATCGGCGTAGGCAACGCCCAGGTAATCGATCTTGTGGAACTGAAGCAGGTTGGCGATCTCATAGCTTCCGGTTCCATAGGAAAATGCTTTTACCATGGCCATCATTTTTGTAGCGGGCTTCAGCAACTGCTGGTATTGCCTGAGATTATGCGCCATGGCATTCAGGTCGATCTCGAGAACGGTCTGGTGCACCTGGCGTGCCAGCAGGTGATCGATCTTCTCGAACTGGAAAATGCGGGCGCCTTTGATGAGGATGGTCTCATCGCGAAAATGAATGCTGTTGAAACTTCTGATGAACTCGTCCGTCGATGAATAAAAAACCGTTTCGATATGCAGGGCTTCAAACAGATCCCGGCTGGCCTTTATCGTTTCTCCTATTGCAATCAGCCGGTTGATCTTTTTTTGCTGCAGCAGCTGGGCCACTTCCCGGTACAACTGCTTTTCTTCTTTGCCGCTTTCCAGGATATCCGATAAAATAACCGTGCGGCGGATATGCTGTTGCTGCTGCGATAAAAAATCGAGGGCGATTTTCAGAGAGCTCAGATCGGCGCTATAACTGTCATTGATAACCGAACATTGGTTGATGGCTTCCTTCAGCTCGAGCCTCATGGCAATGGGAGAAAGACGCTGCATCCTTTGCTGTATGGATGCAACGGGAATGTCCAAATGCAGCAGCACGCAAATGCAATGGATGGCATTCTCGACAGACGCTTCATCGGCAAAGGGAATGGTAACGGAAAATGTATCGGCCCCGTAAGCCAGGAGCAGGCTGGTGTTTTGGGCCGCCGCTTCCGATTTTTTTATTATCAGCTTTGCCTGATCATCCCCGCCCCATCCAAACAGTTCGACAGATTGATTCTTCCGCTTCTCCAGCGCTTCCGCGATCAACGGCTCATCTCTTCTATAAATAATTACAGCAGCATGCTCAAACAGCATGATCTTCTCCTGCACCTTTCTTTCCATGCTGTCAAAACCTTCGCTGTGCGCTTCGCCGATATTGGTAAAAATGCCGATCGAAGGCCGGATGATCTTTTCCAGGCGCTCCATTTCCTGAGTACGTGAAATGCCTGCTTCAAAAATGCCGAGCTCATGCGTATCGTTCATCTGCCATACGCTCAGGGGCACGCCGATCTGTGAATTATAGCTTCTGGGACTGCGAACAATATTGAACCGGTCTTCCAGCAACTGGTTCAGCCATTCTTTTACAATCGTTTTTCCATTGCTTCCGGTAATGCCGATGACCGGTATATCGAATTGCATGCGATGAAAAGCCGCCAACTGCTGTAACGAATGCAGTGTATTGGCAACAAGACTGATATTGGCTTCTGGAAAAGACGAAACAGGCATCTCCTTATCTACAACAAAATTCCTCACTCCCCGATCGTACAATTCTTGTATGAACTGATGGCCGTCCCTCCTGCTGCTGTGCAGGGCAAAGAACAAGGAGGTGGCGGGGAATATCAGCCTGCGGCTGTCCGTCAGCAGGTGTTCGATAATATCGTCGCGGCGGAACTGCAGCACGGAAGCCTGGATGATATTGTTGATATGATTGATGCTATACTTCACTGCTGTCCTTTCTTCCGGTACAATGAATACAAAATAGCCGTCGATATGCAAACCAGTATCACAAGCAGGGAAACATATACGGGCAGCTCTATATGAACAATCTCTGCCAGCATTTTCAGCCCGATGAACACCAGCACAACCGCTATGCCCTGCTGCAGGTAAGTAAACCGACTGATGGCGCCCCTGAGCAAAAAGAACAATGAGCGCAGGCCCAGCACGGCAAATATATTGGAGGTATAAATGACGAGCCTGTTCCTGCTGATCCCGAAAACAGCCGGTATGGAATCCACGGCAAATACGATATCTGTTGTGGCCAGGAGAATGACCACTACAAAAATGCTCGTGTACTTTTTTTTGCCGTCCCTGACCAGGGTAAACCGGCCTCCCGAATCTTCGGCAGTAAGCGGAAGAATACGCTTGAGCAGCTTATACACCTTGTTCTCTTCCAGGTTCACTTCATCTTCGCCTTTGGCAAAGAACATGGAGCCGCCGGTATAGATCAGGATGACGCCGAACACATAAAGAATCCATTCAAACCGCGATACCAATGCGATGCCGGCAGAAATAAAAAGTATACGCAGCACAATGGCCAGCAGGATGCCGATGAGCAATACCCGGGCATAATACTGTTCCCTGATTCCGAAAAAACTGAAGATGAGAATGAACACAAAAATATTGTCGATGCTCAGGCTCCATTCCATAAGGTAGGCGCTGAGATATTCCAGCGCTGTTTTGTGGCCGTTCTCGAACCACAAAAAAGCAAAGAAGCCCAATGCCAGCAAAACCCAGAACAGCGTTTGGTACAATGCTTTTTTAAAAGAAACACGAACTCCTTTTTTGCTGAGCAGCCCCAGATCAAAGCTAACGGCGAGTATTAACACAATACCGAAAATAAGATAAGCTATCTGGGATCGATCCATGCTAAACGCGATTTATAAAATGGCTAGGCCGGCTCATACTTTCTTTTCCTGATATACTGGTAAATCAATCCGGACAAGATAACCAGCAGGATCGGCAGCCCTATATTGATGAACTGCCAGAATAAACGGTCTTCCTCTGTTTTTTTAGGATCAAGCAAGCGCAGCGTGATGTCCTTTGATCTTGTTTCGAGGATGCCGGAAGGGTTCACCAGGTATTCCATGCAGTTCTGAAGGAAATCCTGGTTAGCAAAAGTATAATTAATATCGCGATTCATGCCCAGCGGAAGGGGGCCGCGCTCGGTCACCTCATTCATGGCAATATCCGCATCCGCGCACAGGATGATCTTTGCGGGCTTTTCGCCGGCAGGCAGGAAGGGCTGCCTGATGATGTTCGCCAGCGTATCGGCCGTGCCTGAAGAAATGCGGTTGGCATACAGGGAATTGAATTTTCCTTCCAGCAGCATGCATACCGGAATGTTCGGCCTGCTGAACAGGGAAGCATCGTTCGACATGGCCTGCTTTACGCTTTCAAAACTGATGAGGGCCGGCGTGCTGATGATCCTGCCATTGCGCGAGGTTTGCAGCAATACCGTTTTTTTAATGCCTGCCGCTTTTACCGTATCGATCGAATTGGCGAACCGTGAATAAACAGGGTCAAGGTTTTTGGAAACAGGATGCACAAGGCTTCCGTCGAGCAAAGGAAAATAAGGCCAGGGAAGCAATTGCATCTGCGGCTTGCCGCCTTCGGTGCCAACCACAAAATTGATGCTGGCGCATTGCATGTCTTCAACCAGATCGAGGTTGACGCGGGCGCCGTATTTGAAAAAAAGATCTTCCAGACTGAGGCCGCGGTCGTAGGCAATGGTTTCCCTGTCCATGCGCAGGCTGTCCATTTCGGCATGCAGGTTATCGATCATCCAGATGATATTCCCTCCATGCATTACATACTGGTCGAGCTTTAGTTTTTCTGATTCCGTAAATTTTTTTGCCGGCTTTACGATCACGACGGCGCTTATGCGCGATGGAATGGCGGCAATGCTGTCGAGCCGGATGATGCTGAAATCATAATTTGCCCGCATGTACTGGATCAGGTCATACACGCGAAAATCCAGCGGTTCTTCATTGCCCAGCGCATAGGCCACGGAAGGAAGGGCTTTCTGCGTGATCTTGTCGATCGCATTGGCGAATTTGTATTCCAGCAGGGTTTCGGCATTGGCATACAACTGCTCTTCGGGCTGGCCTTCGCGGCTGCCCTGCACGCCTTTCAGCAGATCGACGGGGAATATTCTATCCTTGTATTTAACAATGGCTGCAGGGATCACAACGCGCTGGCTTTGCTCCTCTCCTTTTTTCGATTGCGCCACCTGCGTCATGGGCTGAATGCCCAGCCTGCGGAGGGAATCCTGGAACAGCAGCTTTGCCGAATCGCTGAGCTCAGTGAGCGGATCGAAAAAACGGAAACGTATCCTGCCCTTGCTGTATTCATTGAATTCTTCCAGCAATT
>CAYYZJ010000357.1:0-1815 GCA_964475615.1 uncultured Flavitalea sp.
ATAAACGCTTATTCTTCCCGCATGATACAGCAGCAGGGCCAGCGATTTCCGCAATCTGCTCAAATGCTGAACAGGCAGGGCAAGCGCCAGCGGCCCGCACATGCCTACGCAATGAAAGCTGCTGATCAGTCCGAGCAGCAAACCGGATATGATCGCATGCGCCATATTATAAAATGATAAAAGGTTGTTCGGTATAATAATGATCCCGGCTGCTTTCCCATTTTATTTTAACCACATAATTGCCCGGGAAGAAAGTCCTGGCATCGAGCTGCTGTTTTCCTGCTTCGTCCAGGCGCAGTTCCATAGTCCTGTCCTTTTTAGCGTCTGCCGTACAGTAGAAAAGGATATTTCCTTTTATGGATCTGTGCTGCATTTCAGGAGGGAACTGAATGGTGATGCGGCCGGAATCCTGCGTTACCGATATTCGGGCGCTCAGGGCGTTGGCTTTTTTTGTTCCGTCGATGATATCCTGATAGGCCAGCTCATCGCGGTAATATTCTTTCGCAACCAGGTCAACCGGCGTTTGAGTGCAACGGTAAACCATATACGACATCATGCCTGCAAACCCGATGAATACGATCAATAATTTATTTCCCCAGCTCATAGGTATATGTTTTTAGTCTGGATCGGAAACCGGTCCAAGAAAATTGGTTTTGATCACGTCTATTTTTTTATTGCCGTCATACAGGCCGATATAGATCCCTGTTTTTCGCTGCTGTATCAGGTCTTTGGGAAGCACCACGAAAAAGGAACCCGATCCTTCGTCTTCCTGTTTGATGTTGATCGTTTTTCCTCCCACGATCTCGATCTTTCCGCTCAGCTCCTCTAACTTCAGCGTTAACGGAACCTGCCTGACGGTCTTATTGGCTACTTTGATATTGTAGAGATTGGACAAGCTGTCTTCCCCTCTTTGCTGGAACAGGATGCCCGGCGTTCTCATGATGGTGGCATCCACGTCCTTCCTCGTCATCAGCAAGGTGCCGAGGATGACCAGCAGCATACCGAGCAGGCCGGTATACAATTTCATCCTGGTTGTATAGCGGAGCGGCTCGTGCTGGGCTATGCCGTTTTCAGAAGCATAACGGATCAGCCCGGTCGGCCTGCCCACTTTTTCCATCATATTGTTGCAGGCATCGATGCAGGCGGTGCAGCCGATGCATTCCATCTGCGTTCCGTTTCGTATGTCTATTGCCGTTGGACAAACCTTGACGCATTGCATGCAATCGATACAATCGCCCAGACCGCTGCCGGCATTCTTGCTGAACTTTCCCCTGGGCTCGCCTCTTTTATAATCGTAGGCTACGATCATGGAATTGCGGTCGAGCAGAACGCTTTGCAATCTTCCGTAAGGACAAACCACCGTACATACCTGCTCACGGAAAAAAGCATACACCCCATAAAAGACGAAGGAGAACACAACGATCGAAAGCAGTCCGATGATGTGCTGCGATACCGGTTCGGTGATGATCTTCCAGAGATCGCGGACGCCAATGATATAGGCCAGGAAAGTATTGGCGATAATAAAGGATAGTAAGTAAAAGATCAGGTGCTTGGACGTTTTTTTGAATATTTTTTGGCCGGTCCACGGGGCATTGGCCAGCAGGCGTTGTTCTGCAGCATTGCCTTCGATGGCATATTCGATTTTGCGGAAAAGCATTTCCATGAAAACGGTCTGCGGACATACCCATCCGCAAAACAACCTGCCGAATGCCGCGGTGAACAGGATAATGAACACCACAAAAGTAACCATGGTAAGGCCGAAGATGAAAAAGTCCTGCGGCCAGAATACTTTCCCCAGCAAAATGAATTTGGCGC
>CAYYZJ010000358.1:0-9548 GCA_964475615.1 uncultured Flavitalea sp.
AACGAAGGTGTTACCTCCACCACGTCGGGTATTGGCAGTGCTCCTAATTCTCCGGGCTACGAAGTAGATGAACAAGGTAATATAGTATTCCAAGGATTAGGTAAACTTCATGTCGAAGGATTAACCAAAGCGCAATTGAAAGACACGCTAGATTCAAGATTAAAGGAGTTCTTAAAGAATCCTTACTATAATATCCGCTTTCTCAACTATAAATTTACGATGTTGGGAGAAGTTGCTCATCCTGGTATACAAAGCATACCGGGTGAAAAGCTAAATTTGCTGCAGGCGATGGCCATGACCGGTGATATGACATTTTATGCCCGTCGAGACAATGTGCTGGTTATAAGAGAAAATGAAGGAAAAAGAGAATGGGCGCGTTTAGACCTTACCAAACCCGAGGTAATGGCATCCCCCTATTTTTACATACAGCAGAACGATATCGTAATCGTTGAACCTAATAAAAAGAAATCCATTGCCACCGATCAAACTACTTTTCGAACGATCAGCTTAGTATCGACTGTGGTTTCTCTTGCATCCATTATTTATAGCATACTTAAAAAATAATTCCGTAATGCTTGAACATAGCAATGGTCTTTCTTCTACTCAGATGCCTGAATCAAATGCTTCCTGGACTTTGGGCCCCAGGGAGTTTATTTTTAAGCATCTCAAGTATCTTCCCTGGATATTGGTTTCCGCGATTATTGGCTTGATGTTAGCTTATATCAAAATAAGATATACCAACCCCATTTATATTGTTCAATCTTCTATGCTTATTAAAGATGAAACGGGAGAGACGGGAAGCAAAGGGGATAAATTTGATTTATTCATGCCCCGTGGAAGTACCAATCTTGTTAATGAAATCCAGATCCTAAGGTCGAGACCAGTTCTGCAAAAAGTAGTTAAGGAATTAGATTTACAGATTATCTGCTATAGCATCGGTAAAATCCGTTCTTCTTTAGTATATCCTGATATGCCGTTCAGGATACAAATATTAAAACTTGCGGATTCTATTTCAGGCTTCAGCTTCCAGGTAAATATATTAAACGATAATCAGTTTACTTTAGGTAAAACAGGCAAGCCAATTACTTTTGGCGAACCATTCAAAGTGTCGGGCAATATTTGCATAGTATACAGAAATAAGGATATTAATCTGAATTCTTACTCAAGTCCGTTGTTTTTAATCAGATGGTTGCCGGTTCCAATTATGGCTGATCATCTTATCGGAGGCTTGAAAGTAGTAAGGGCTATTGATCTCTCTACGATACTGGCCTTATCATACGAAACCGAAAATGCGGATCTCGGTAGGGATATCCTGAATACGTTGATGAGCGTTTATGATTCTTTAATTATCGAGGAAAAGAACCAGATGTCAACCAATTCGCTACGATTTATTGACGGACGGCTCGAAAGCCTGAAATCAGAACTTGCCGATGTTGAGGGTGGAGTTAAAAATTTTCGGGTGCAAAATGAAGCATTTGATATAGAAAACCAGGCTGCTATGTACCTGCATAATATGCAGGAAAGTTCCGGCAAAATAACTGATGGTGAGGTAAGGTTCAGTATTATAAACTGGCTGATCGATTATGTAAAAAATAAAAATAATCGCGACAGTCTTGTTCCCACTGCGTTGGGTATTGATGAGCCTACCGTGGCCGATATAATAACAGATTTTAATCGCTTGCAATTAGAACGGCAGTCAAACCTGAAAACAACTACCGCAAATAATCCGCTTATCGTTAATATTGAATCTTCCATTGAAAAGCTCAGGACTAATTTACTACAGGCACTTCTGAATGTAAAACAGAGCTATATTATCGGGCACAATAAGCTACTGGAGCAGGATGAACAAATGAAAGCGCAACTTAAATCATTGCCGGGTAAATCAATGCAATTATTAAACATACAAAGGCGGCAGAAGATATTGGAAGATTTGTATTCGTACTTACTGCAAAAAAGGATGGAAGTTTCGATTTCGTCGGCTTCTACTGTTTCAAATTCTCAGGTGGTGGAGCCTGCACGGTCTTATGGAATGGTCAGTCCGGATAAAAAAAGCATTTATACAGTGTATGCACTGCTGGGCCTTGTTATTCCTGTGGGTATAATTTTCATTATTGAGATGATGCGGGATAAAGTAACCAACCGTGTTGATGTAGAAAAAAGAACTACGGCTCCTATTCTGGGCGAAATCGGACATTCGGACGAGGATCATACACTGGTTGTGCTTAAGAACAGCCGCCGTTTTATTGCCGAACAATTTCGCATTCTCAGAAGTAATCTCAAGTATATGACGGTGAAAAAAGAGAATCCGGTAATTATGGTTACTTCCTCCTTTAGTGGTGAAGGAAAATCTTTTGTTAGTACGAACATTGCAGCAGTTATGGCTTTGTCGGGAAAAAGGACAGTGCTTATGGAATTCGATGTACGCAAGCCAAAAGTGTTGGAAGGATTGGGAATGAAAAGGAAGATGGGTATCACCAATTATATTATCGGCCGTGCAAAGATGGAGGACATTATCATGCAAGTGCCTGGATTTGATAATTTTTATGTGATTGCCTGCGGCCCTATCCCGCCCAACCCTGCCGAATTGCTGTTGGATGAAAAGTTGGATGAACTTATGGCCGGCATACGGAAAAACTTTGAAGTAGTTATCATGGATACTGCACCGGTAGGGCTAGTAAGTGATTCTATTTCGCTTGGAAAATATGCAGATTGCACTCTCTATGTCATTCGTCAAAATCATACCTACCGTAAAATATTGCGATTGGTAGAAGATATTTATGTCGAGAAGAAATTACCTGGGGTTTGTTTGGTATTGAACGATATCAAATTAGAAGGTGGATATTATAGCGGATACTATGGCGGATATGGATACTATGGAGGTTATGGCTATGGAATCGAATCAGGCTATTTTGAAAAACCTGCCAAAAAGAAACCTCTTTCGCCCATCAAAAAAGTCAAACGCTGGTGGAATAAATGGTTTAGTTAATTAGTTAATCTTAATAAATCTATATAAAAGCAAGTATAATGTCCACCCTCAGCCACGAAACATTCAAAGAAAGCGGTTCTGAACAATGGACGGAGATCATTTCCCCCAAGCTCCGTTTGTTTGATCTGAATTTGAAGGAAGTATGGCGTTACCGGGATCTCATGTGGTTATTCGTGCGTCGCGATTTTGTGGCCCAGTACAAACAAACCATACTGGGGCCGTTGTGGCATGTTATACAACCTGTATTTACTACCATCATATTCTTATTGATATTTGGCCGCATTGCCAACATTCCAACGGACGGAATCAAAGGACCTCTGTTCTATATGAGCGGCATTACGATCTGGAATTATTTTTCCACCTGTCTTATCAGCACATCCAACACTTTTACTGCCAATGCAGGCATATTTGGCAAAGTATATTTTCCCCGCCTGGTATTGCCCCTGTCTGTTGTAATCTCTAATATTGTCCGGTTTATCATTCAATTCCTGCTTCTGCTTATACTTATAATATGGTATCATTTTCACGGCTTTCCTATTCACCTAAGCCTGGCATGGCTTTTCATTCCGGTGCTGGTAATCATGATGGCGGGAATCGGCCTTGGATTAGGCATTGTAACCTCTTCCCTTACTACCAAATACCGTGACCTTAATATCCTGCTGGGCTTTGCTGTTCAGCTTGGCATGTATGCTACTCCGATTGCATATCCTCTGTCTTTTTTGAAAAGCAAAAGTTATCGCTGGATTATCGAGTTTAACCCTTTAACACCCATTGTAGAATGTTTCCGGTATGCACTGTTCGGCAAGGGAACATTCAGCATAGGAAGTCTTTCTTATAGCGCTTTCTTCATGATCACCATACTTTTCCTGGGCACCATCCTGTTCAATAAAGTGGAAAAGTCGTTTATGGATACCGTTTAGTGAAAGAGAACTGCAATTGAAAAAAGTAATGACTGAAGTGGTAATTAAAGCAGAAAACCTTTCCAAGCAATATCGGCTGGGAGATATCAGCACCGGCACTGTGACTCACGATTTAAACAGATGGTGGCACAGATTAAGGGGAAATGAGGACCCTTATTTGAAAATCGGCGAGGAAAACGACCGCACAAAAAAGGGAAACAGCGAATACATCTGGGCCTTGCGCGATGTCAATTTCGAAATAAAAAGAGGAGAGGCTATCGGGCTTATTGGCCGGAATGGAGCAGGTAAATCCACCTTATTAAAGATTCTCAGTAAGACCACTTCACCTACTACAGGTAACGTAAAAATGAAAGGCAGGGTGGCAAGCCTGCTTGAAGTAGGAACAGGTTTTCATCCTGAACTGAGTGGAAAGGAAAATATTTTTCTCAATGGGGCCATCTTGGGCATGACTAAGGCAGAAATAAAAGGCAAATTGGATGAGATCATCGACTTTGCCGGGGTAGAAAGATATATTGATACTCCTGTAAAGCGATACAGTAGCGGCATGTATGTACGCCTGGCTTTTGCCGTGGCTGCTCATTTGGAACCGGAGATACTTATCGTTGATGAAGTGCTTGCTGTAGGAGATGCCGAATTCCAGAAAAAATGCCTTGGCAAAATGGAAAATATAAACAGCAAGGACGGAAGAACGGTACTTTTTGTCAGCCATAATATGAGTGCCATTGCCAGATTTTGTAAGCAAGGGATTTATCTGAAAAACGGTAAAATCAAGGAAACCGGTCCGATAGACCAGGTAATAAACGCATATATGGGAAGCAGTGAGCGGGAAAAAATCATAGCCAAATCCGGAATAGGAGGAATTGAGGTTTTGGATATAAAGATCAAAAATTCCAGGCATCAGGAAGTGGATAGGTTATATGTTTTTGAAGATGCTTATTTTGAAATGGAGATACAGGCGGAACGGGATTTTTACAATGTAGACGTAGCTATATGTTTTAACAACCTGCTTGATACGAGAATCACAAGTCTTTATACTGAATGGAAAGGTCAGAAGTTTACTATAAAAAAAGGAAAAAGCAAATTGTCTTTTTTTGTAAAGGGGTTGAGACTGATGCCAAGCGAATATAAAATAGTGACTTATATAGCATCTAACGGCATAGAACTGGAAAGCACGGAGGATATGAAAAGCCTGATCATTTCCATGGATCCGTTGGGAAAGTTTTCCTCCGAACCAATGAGCAGCCAGGGATTATATTTTGAAGATTATCAAATTTCTTTAGATGGCCATCAAACGGTTTGAGAATCCATTGCAGCAGGACAATTTTTTAATGATTTCTACGTTTAGAACAGGAATGGAGATGATTTGCCATTCATCTGTAAATCAACCTTATCTGACAATCTTACGTAGAAAAGCACAACCCTATGAGAACCTTATTGAAAACGTACTTAACAAAGAAAAAAGAATACAGCGAACACTATAACAAGGTTTCTTTTTCACAGTGTGGTGAAGACAGAATTATGGAGCACGTGTTCATATTGCGGGGAATAACAACACCATCCTATATAGATCTCGGAGCAAATCATCCTTATTACCTGAACAATACCGCTATATTTTATAAAGCAGGATCCACAGGGATCAATATTGAAGCCAATTCACAGCTCATCAACCTTTTTAAAGTGCACAGGCCAAAAGACCTCAATCTGAACTTTGGAGTTGGTCCGCAGGAAGGAGAAATGGATTTTTACATTTTTGAAGATGATACATTGAGCACTTTTTCGATTGAAGAAGTTGAGCAGCAAAAAAGTTTGGGAAGATCATTATTGGCAGTGAACAAAGTAAAGCTGAAACATTTGAATCGACTGGTCAATGAATATTGCGATGGAAAATTTCCCGATATCCTGTCAATAGACCTGGAAGGTATCGATTTTGAGGTATTGAAGTCAACCGATTTTTCAGCGAGCAAGCCTAAAGTAATCTGTGCCGAGACCGCCGAATATTCACCAATAGGCGCGGGCAAAAAAAGAACCGATTATATAAATTATATTCTGAGCCTGGGGTATTGTCTTTATGCAGACACCAATCTCAATTCCATTTTTGTAGATCATGATTTCTGGTTCAACTACAAAAATGCAGCATAAGCTTTAGCCCTCACTAACAACACATTTGTCCGTTCTGCATTCCCCGGAAAATAGTCAGCAGGTTTATCTTTGTCTTTACTTCATCTTAAAGCCGGACTATCAATGAGTGATGTTGTAATAAGAGTAGAAAATCTTTACAAGCAATACCGCCTGGGCACTATCAGCACCGGCACCATACTGCATGACCTGAACCGCTTCTGGTACCGGGTTCGCGGCAAAGAAGATCCTTATTTGAAAATAGGAGAAGAAAATGACCGTACCCGCAAAGGCAAAGGTGAATATGTGTGGGCGTTACAGGATATTAATTTTGAAGTAAAAAGGGGAGAAGCTATTGCTATTATTGGCCGCAACGGCGCAGGCAAATCAACCTTGTTGAAGATACTAAGTAAAACCACTTCTCCTACCACAGGCAATATAAAAATTAAAGGACGGATAGCAAGCCTCTTAGAAGTAGGCACTGGTTTTCATCCAGAGCTTAGCGGGCGGGAGAATATTTTTCTCAACGGCGCCATTCTGGGTATGACAAAAGCCGAGATAAAAAGTAAATTCGATGAAATCGTCAACTTTGCTGGAGTGGAAAGATATATAGATACTCCGGTAAAACGTTATAGTAGTGGTATGTATGTGCGACTGGCATTTGGGGTGGCTGCTCATTTGGAGCCTGAAATATTGATAGTTGATGAAGTGTTGGCTGTCGGAGATGCTGAATTTCAAAAAAAAGCTCTTGGAAAAATGAAAGATGTCAGCAGCCGGGAAGGTCGAACTGTTCTTTTTGTCAGCCACAATATGGCGGCCATACAGAACCTTTGTGAAAAGGCTTTATTATTGTCTGCAGGAAAAGTGAAAAAGCAAGGGGCCGTGGATGATGTAATTACTCACTATCTGAATGATTATTTTGAGAATATGGCGTCGAGTACTATTAAGGAAAGGCAAGACAGGACTGGAAACGGTAACATAAGATTCGAGAGTGCTTTTTTCGAGACCAATAATGGAAAGAGAATAGATGTCCTCCATTCAGGCATCGATTGCTTCCTGGTTATTGAGATCGTCAATACCACTGATAAGTATCTGGAAGATATCATTCTGGCAGTGGGAATTGATGATAGTCAAACCAGGCGATTGACGCTTTTCAGCAATGATCTTACCAATCAAAAAATCAGCATGAAACCTAATGAAAGGCTAATGGCTAAAATTAAAATAATGTCGTTGCCTTTACAAAGCGATACCTATTATTTTACCCTATTCTGTACGGTAAAAGGTGAGATAGCAGATTGGGTAATGCAGGCAGGCAAGTTTTTTGTGGAAAGTGGAGACTATTATAAAACAGGCAGAATCATTCAAAAAGGTCAAGGGAGTATATTAATAGATCATGAATTCAATTTTTAGAAAAATAGCAAGGCGAGTAAGGTTTAACTCAGCAACTGAAAACAATCATTATTACATGACAGAGGCCTCCACAATCCTGGAATTGCAATATGGTCATTACCGGAGCTATAAAGAAAAAAGTTCCATAAATAATTCTGGCGAACCAATACCCTGGTTCACGTATTCCGCTATCGATTATTTAGATCAACTTGATTATAGTGGCAAAACAATGTTAGAGTGGGGATCAGGAAACTCCTCTCTTTTTTTCGGGCAACGAGTAAAAAAGCTATTTTCTATTGAACATAATGAAGAATGGTTTAATTTGGTTAAATCGCACAATATCCAAAATCAGGAACTTTTTCTGGCTGACAAGTTGAGATATGCTGATTATCCAAAAAAGTTTAATCAACGGTTTGATGTAATATTGATAGATGGTATAGAGAGACAATCTTGCGGCTCAACTGCACTCGATATATTGACTGACAATGCGTTGATTATTCTGGACAATAGCGATCGCCATCCTGATATAAGTCAAATTTTTAGAAACAGAAATTTAATCCAGGTCGATTTTCATGGCTTAGGGCCTATTAATAATTACACATGGACAACCAGTATATTCTTAACACGAGGATTTGATTTTAAGCCACTGGCAAGGCAGCCCAAAATACCAATTGGAGGGGGATTTTAATGAAAAAAAGGATAGCCAATTTCATCATTAAGCTCCTGCCAAAAGGTATAATTTGGAGAATAGAAAAGCCCTGGAGAGAAAAACTGGAAAAATCGAATACTTTTTTGAACAGTAGCTATAGTCAAAATGGAGAAGATATTTTGTTGCAGAGGATTTTTAGTGATAAACCAACCGGCTTTTTTGTGGATATAGGAGCGCATCATCCTATTCGTTTTTCAAATACCTACTGGCTTTATTTAAGAGGGTGGCGAGGAATTAATATTGATGCTACGCCTGGATGCATGGATGCTTTTAAACGCGAAAGGCCAGAAGATCTAAATATCGAAGTTGGAATTTCAGATAAAAATCAACTTTTAAAATTCTATGTATTTAATGAGCCTGCCCTTAATACTTTTAATAAGGATGAAGCTGTAAAAAAAAATGGTTTGAAAAGCTATAGGATTGTTAAAACGATTGATGTGCAAACCAGACCATTATCTTCAATTTTTGAAGAATATATGGCGGGAAGATTAACCATAGATTATCTTAACATTGATATTGAAGGATTGGATTTGGAGGCATTGAAATCCAATGATTGGAACAAATACAGACCTTCCGTTATATCCGTGGAATCAAGTTATTCAGCAGGACCTATTCAACAGAGCGAGGTTTATAAATTTCTTCATGCTCAGAACTATACCTTGATTTCTGTCTTATACAACACTCTAATTTTTGTTAAAGATGGCTCTGGCGCCAATAGTGCTGTTTGTATATAACCGCCCACAACATACTTTTCAAACACTTGAAGCCTTATCCAAGAATGGCCTTGCTGACCAGTCAATTCTATTTGTATATGCTGACGGGCCTAAACATGATGAAGATGATAAGACGCTAAAAAATATTGCAGAGGTTGAACAGATTATTCTTAGCCGGAAATGGTGTAAAGAAGTTACATTAATAAAGCGTAACAGGAATTATGGATTAGCGCAGAATATTATCAATGGGGTAACAGAAATAGTGAATAAATATGGAAGGGTAATTGTACTTGAAGATGATATAATAACTTCTGTAAACTTCCTTCAGTATATAAATGCTGCATTATCTTTTTACGAAAATGAACAAAGAGTAATGCAGATATCGGGATTTATGTTCCCTGTTAAAGAAAACTTGCCCGCAACCTTTTTCTGTTGTATTAATTTGTGCTGGGGATGGGCCACATGGAAAAGAGCCTGGGAAAGCTTTATAGAAGATGAAAGTGTTTGGATTAATGGATTTAATGATAATCCCGAGCTCAAACACAGATTTAACATAGATGGCTCTTATGATTTTTTTGGACAACTATGGTCTAATTATACAAGGAATCTAAACACGTGGGCGGTGAAGTGGTATGCGTCCATGTTTTTTAAGAATGGATTAGCCCTGCATCCTGCCAAATCATTAGTGAAAAATATCGGCCTGGATTCTTCCGGCA
>CAYYZJ010000359.1:0-2293 GCA_964475615.1 uncultured Flavitalea sp.
TGGGCATGAGTTTGCTGCTGCTGGCCTTGCTTCTGATCATAGAATGGAGAAGGCCTGACAAGCGAAGGCTGGCGTTCAGGTTGCTGGCATCCGTCCTGGCTGTGATCAGCCTGGCCTGCCTGGCTCTTCCTATTCAGTGGAGGAGCAGAACGGAAACAAGAAAGGCAAGTGTTGTTTTACTGACTGACGGATATAATCCCGATAGCGTCACTCATTTCCTGCGCGCATCGGGAAAGGACATTAAAGTGTACACTCCCCAGCAATATGCGCCTGCTGAAAATGGAGTGGTTCATATTTTCGGTTATGGATTAACGAAAGAAGAATGCGCTGCACTGGGAGATGCTGAAGCCGCTTTTCACGCACCTGCGCTTCCGGAAGGGATCCATTCCATTAGCTGGAATCAAAAGGTTTTTCCGGGAGAGCTGTTGCGGATACAGGGAACCTGCTCCACGGGTGCAGCAGTAAAACTGTCTCTGCTCAGCTTTAATACAATACAGGATTCCGTGATATTGCAACCGGGCGGGGAAAAGGACTTTGAACTGAAGGCTGCTCCCAAACAGGCAGGCAGAGCCGTTTATCTGTTATTAGCCATTGCCGGCCGCGATACATTGGAAAAAGAATCCATCCCGGTGGAAGTGCTGCCTGCCGATTCATTGAAAATATTCATTCTGGCCTCTTCTCCCGATTTTGAAAATAAATTCCTTGCCGCAAGGCTTGCGGAAAAAGGTCATACTGTAGCGATGCGCACAGCCATCAGCAGGAATAAATATGATCATATTTATCTCAACTCGCCGGGCTTTTCCATTGATCATTTGTCTCCGGCCCTGCTGGATAAATTCGATCTGGTCATTGCGGACGCGCCGGCCATAGCATCGCTGAGTGCAGGCGAAACCGCTATCTTACGGGATGCTATAACCGAAAAAGGAATGGGGCTGGTCATCCGGGCAGACAGCAGTGCAGACAAGCCCTTGTTCTATGCCAAATCCTTTCCGCTTGTATTTGCAGGCGGGCCGAAGCAGGCAACCAGGATCAGGCTGATCAGCGATCACTCGAACGGGATTGCCCTTTCCGAAAATCCCGCATTCATCCGGCATCAGCCGGGCACGCAGATCCTGGCGCAGGACGACCAGTCGCGCGTTCTTGCCGGCAGCAGCCTCTATGGTTCAGGCCGGCTCACCTGTATTACGCTGAACAATACTTATCGATGGATATTATCGGGCAACAAGCGGGAATACGATGCATTCTGGTCGCTCTGCCTGCAGAAGACGGCGCGTAAAAAAGAAGAGGCCGAAGCCTGGCGTGTCGATCCCGGTCTTCCGCAGGTCAATCAGCCCGTTCAACTTCATCTTGCCAAAAAAGATACGCTGATGCCTGAAGCCAAAACGGGAGATGCTTCCGTGCATTTCAGCCAGGATCAGCTATTGCCTTCCTGCTGGAAAGCCGGCTACTGGCCGGTTCAGGAAGGCTGGCAGCTCAGCCGGGATCAGCAGGGAAAACCGTTTTACTGGTGGGCTTACGGCAAAAGCGGCTGGAACAGCCTGCATGCCGCCGAAAAAATAAAACAAACCCGCGAATGGATAGCCGGCCATCTTCATAAAAATGCCGCCGGAATAGAAAGCATTTCTTATTCTTTGTCTAAAATCTGGTTTTATTTGATATTTATACTAAGCTGCATCTATCTCTGGATCGAAAGGAAATTATGATGATAAGCGGTATATTTATTTACTAAAAATGACTTAGTTTGCCAACCTGTCGGGGTTTAAGCCCGGCAGGAGTATACTATACTAACATGAAAAGAAAAGACTTCATTCAAATGGCAGGCATGGGCCTGGGGGCCTGGATGCTTCCTAATATTCCGGCGCATGCCAGGCAGGTGGATCCTTCTGTTTTTTTGAATGAAGGAATGGATACGCTCCAGAAAAAACAACTGGCTGATATTGCCCTGAATGCCGCCCGCTCCAAAGGCGCTACCTATGCCGATGTACGGATCGGCAGATACCTGAACCAGTTCGTCACCACGCGCGAGGAGCGCATACAGAACATCGCCAATACAGAATCTTTCGGGCTGGGAATAAGAGTGATCGCAAACGGATGCTGGGGCTTTGCCGCATCGAACAATGTGACCAAAGAGAATATGGCCGCTGTTGCAGAAAGGGCTGTTGCCGTTGCCAAGGCCAATTCAAAGATCAGCCCGGAGCCTGTGCAGCTCGCGCCGCAGCAGGGCTATGGAGAAGTGAGCTGGAAAACGCCCATTGAAAAAAGCGCTTTTGAAGTGCCCATCAAGGATAAAGTA
>CAYYZJ010000360.1:0-3773 GCA_964475615.1 uncultured Flavitalea sp.
TCAACACTCAACACTCAATATTCAATGTTCAAGTTTAATTCCTTTTAATTCATTTCCCAAACCCAAACGCATATCCTACCCTCACCGTTCCTGCGCCTGCCTGATTCTTTCCGTTGGCATCTCCTTTCTGAATATTGAGAAAACCATAGTTGCCGCCGCCTTCAATGAAGATGCGGTTGTTGTGGTTGAAGGTATAGGCCAGTCCGAGGTTGCCTTCTATCCCGAAATTGCCTTTATGCAATTGGTCTTTGATATCGTCTTTGTTGTCGAAGGATTGCTCTTCCTGCGAAACGGGCTGCGTTCCCGCAGGGTCGGCATAGATCAGGCTCGATCCGCTGGTTACCTGCTTGGCCGATACCAGCAGTCCCACAAAAGGCCCTGCATCGATATACAGCCGGAGCGCGGAACCGCCGAGGTCGAAGCCGAACTTGGCCAGCACCGGCAGCATCAGGTAATTGAGCTTGGCTTCGCTTTTAAAATTGGCATAGAAATAAGGAGGCTGTTCCATTCCGGAAGGAAAAGCCTGAAAACCATTCTTCTTTCCGCCCTGCGAAGAATACTCGATCATGGCCTCAATGGAAAAGAGCTTGGACACGGCATACTCTGCCGATAATGCCAGATTGGGGCCGATGCGGGAACTATAGCCGGTATTCAATGGATTTCCGTTTGAACCGCCCGCGGTGAGATTGGGAATGCTGATGCCGCCTTTGGCACCTAACCATAATGACTGTCCGAAAATGGTGTTTGCTGAAAGCAGCAAACATGCACTGATGATAAGATTAGCTGTTGATTTTCGCATGATGTATTGGTTTAGTAAGCAAAATTGCACAAAGAATTTGTTATCCGATTGCAAAATGACCTGAAATTCGGATATTGGATATGGTTAACGCATGCCGGATGCCGCCTGCTGCTTGCGAAGGCATCCAATGCAGAACAGAAAAGCCGTATAGGAAATCAAACAGGCGGAAGGGTGTTTTTGTTTTTACATACGGATAATTTTCCGCGCGACTATCAGCAGTTGCTGAACAATGGCGTGCGCATAGTAAGAGAGCCCTCGCAGGAAACGTATGGAACAGTGGCCGTGTTTGCAGACCTGTATGGTAATCTCTGGGACCTGATCGAGCCGATCCATGACCGCGAATGAATTAAATTTCATATCAGCCATGCCTTCTGACAAACTCGGCTGAGGCATCCGCGGTCTCAATTCAACCAGGCTTTTCTCAGCATCAACTGATCTTCACCTGGATTGTCTATAAACCGGAGCACATTGTACTTGGTAATGGGCATTTTTTTCATGACCGTTCTCAGCTCAACCGGCTCGCCATCGCGCATAACCTTTATCGTTAGGCTGTCGCCGTTCTTTGAGGTAGCATAGAGGTCTTTAAAGAATCCGGCATCTTTAAAAGTCAGTTCTTTTCCGTTTACGGCAATCACTTCATCTTTTTTATGATAGCCCAGCTCTCTTCCAACGGAATTCATGCCTGCTGTATCGGCCACAAAAAACCTTCCTGAGCCGGGATTAACGCCCATTTTCACATGGCCGATGGAAAATGAACTGTCGCCGGTTTCCGCTTCAGCCTGGAAGTCGACGCCCACTATGGAAAATATTTCCTGTAACGGCAATGGCTTGGGGCCGCCTACATACGTATCGAGGAAGTCTTTTATTTCGGGATAAGTAAGCTTTTCTATTTCGCCGAACAGCGCAGTGTCCTTGAATCCTTTTTGCTTGCCGTATTTGCCGGAGAGATCATGTATCAGGTTCATGATCCCGTATTTGCCTTTTGATAATTGCAGTAATTTAATATCCAGGCAAAGACTGATCAGCGCTCCTTTCTGATAAACATTCCCGAACTGCCTTTTATAATCTCCCAGTATCTGGCTGCTCATGGTGGTGAACGGAACCGTATCATTGTATGCCGTTCTGGAATTGGTTATTTTTCCGCTCCACACATCCAGCAGCTCTTTCGGCGAAATAAGCCCGTATTTTTCCTGGACCATGTATGCATGATATTCCGTGGAGCCTTCATATAGCCAGAGATGGCGCGACATTTTGGGACTGTTGAAATCGAAATACTGAATTTCCTCCGAGTGGATGGTAAGCGGAGTGATGATATGGAAGAACTCATGCGCGGCATGATCCACAAATTCCTTGGCAAGCTGGGCGGCAGCTCTTTCCGGGTAATAATACATGGAACAATAGGAATGCTCGAGCGCGCCTTCCCCGCCGGAATAACCATATTTTTTATCGAGATAAATGATAAAAGCGTATTTGTCGACCGGCAGCCTGCCTCCCAGGTATTTGCCCTGCGCCTGCAGTAAGGTGTCGAGCTTTTGCGCAAGAAATGCCGAGCTGACTTTTTTGGTCGGCGAATAGACCGAGATCAGCACATCCGTATTGCCCACCCTGATCACTGAAGTGTCAGGAACATCATACATGATGGGATTGTCCACCATGCGGTTATACGATTCCGTTATAAACCGGTCGACGGTAACACTTTTGTCGGAATCCGTGAGCGCCGTGCTGCCATACATACCAGCGGGATGCAGCACCTTCAGTTCATAGGTCATTGCTTTCATATCGTCGAAATAGCCGAGAAAGCAATGGTTGTTGATCACATAATTGGTATCTTTTTGAATATTGCTCCCCGCAGGCTCGAAGATCACCTGTTTGGTGCTGCTGTCGTCGTAAGAATCATTGACCCAGTAGGAGAGTTTGTACAACTTGTTTGCATCGGCGATCGCCCAGCTATTCACATCGCTCTTGGTAACGGCAAGCGGATTGCCTTTTTTATCGAAGGCCTTGAACTGTTCGATATACCGGCCATAATCGTCTTCTGAATAAGTGCCGGGAATGATCTTGGGAAGATGATAGGTGATGGTCTTCTGGTTGATAGTGGGAGTGATCAGCTCAACATATACCTTGTCGTCCGTCACGCGGTTGAGGTCGATCGTAAAACGGTAAACGCCTGTTGGCTTGGATGGATCGCCCGGTTTTGCCTGGGATTGAAGGCAGGGGATCGCCAACAGTAGCAGTAGGATATATCTGGCCGGCATGTTAGCAGGTTTATTGGTTATAAAAGTGCATGATAAGCATTAAGGGCTTTTTAAAAAAGCGGGATCGGATGAACAGCCGATATGCCGGGATTAGTGGTATGATATGCTGCTTCCCAGCCAGGCCATCATGCCCATTCCGATCTCGATGGCGGATTCGTCGATATTGAAAGTAGGCGTGTGCACGCCCGATACGATCCCTTTCTCCACATTCATTACACCGAGCCGGTAAAAGCATCCGGGTACTAACTGGGTATAATAACCGAAATCCTCGGAGCCCATCCGCACTTCGGTCTCCGATACGTTTTCCTTGCCTATGAATTCTTCCGCTTTTTTACGGGCGATCGCATTCAGCTCCTCATTGTTGTACACAACAGGATAGCCCACGTCGATATGCAGGTCGATCTCTGCACCCATGCTCTGTACCAGTCCCGTTGCTTCCTTACGGATAAGCTCATGCGCTTTAAAGCGCCAGGCTTCATCCATGGCCCGGAACGTGCCCATGAGCTTTACTTCGCTGGGGATGACGTTGGTGGTATATCCGCCCTGGAAAGAAGTGATGGAAAGCACAGAAGGAGAAAGCGGGTTCCTGTTCCGGCTGATGATCTGTTGTAGGGCCACAATCAGGTGGGAAGCGATCAGTATCGTATCCGCCGTGGTATGCGGGGCCGCCGCATGGCCGCCCTTGCTGCGGATGGTGATGTACAGCTCGTCGGCGCTGG
>CAYYZJ010000361.1:0-4587 GCA_964475615.1 uncultured Flavitalea sp.
CTTCCTGCTTTTAGAAACAGGATGTGTTTTTGCATAAAGCGAAAGATTCCATAGATTACGGAGAACAAAACAAAGTAAAGCATTAATCTTTTCTTTAAATCAATAAGCGTATTAAGAAACTATTAAAGGAATAAGAAGAAATTGCTATGAATACGGTTTTCATTTCCTATATCTGCCTCCTGCTGGTCATCTCCTTCCTGGTGATGCTGGCGCAAAGATTAAGGATATCCTTCCCCATCATGCTGGTGCTTGGGGGACTGCTGCTGAGTGTTATTCCCGGATTGCCCAATATCGAAATCGATCCCGGTCTTATCTTCCTCATCTTCCTGCCTCCATTATTATATGAAGCGGCCTGGCAAACTTCCTGGAAGGAATTCTGGAGATGGCGAAGGGTCATCAGCAGTTTTGCTTTTTTCATCGTGCTCGTTACTTCCTGTGTGATCGCGTATGTGTCGCACAGTGTTATTCCCGGCTTTACCTGGGCACTGGGCTTTTTGCTGGGAGGAATTATTTCCCCTCCCGATGCCGTGTCTGCCACTTCCATCATGAGAAGTATCAAAGTGCCCAAGCGGCTCATATCTATTGTTGAGGGAGAAAGCCTGCTCAACGACGCTTCCGGCATCATTGTGTTCCGCTTTGCACTGGCTGCGGTGCTTACCGGACAATTTTCTTTTGCACAGGCAACAGCGAGTTTCTTCATCGTCATCATCATGGGCATACTCACCGGGCTTGCTGTTGCATTGGTGTTTTATGCCATTCACCGCTGGCTGCCTACCACGGCAAGCATCGATATCGTGCTCACGTTCATCACCCCGTATATGATGTATATCGTGGCTGAAAAATTTCATTTCTCCGGAGTGCTCGCCGTGGTCAGCGGCGGACTGTTCCTTTCATCCCGGCAGGAGACCATCCTCAGCTCGCGCAGCAGGGTGCAGGGGCTCAATGTATGGTCTATCGTGAGCTTTGTGATGAATGGACTGATCTTTATGCTGATCGGGCTGGAGCTGCCTGTGATCGTAAAACAAATGGGCGATACCAGTCTGACGGAAGCCATCAAATATGCGCTCATCATCAGCCTGGCGCTGATCGTATGCCGGCTGCTCTGCACATTTGGAGCAGCCGCATTTACAAAGTTCATCAGCCGATATATCACCACTGCCGACAGCAATCCCGGATGGAAAGGCCCGCTGCTGTTCGGATGGGCAGGCATGCGCGGCGTGGTATCGCTTGCTGCTGCCTTGTCCATTCCGATTTATGCAGGCAGCCAGCCTTTTCCACAGCGCAACCTGATTATATTCATCACCTTCGCAGTTATCCTCGTTACGCTCGTATTTCAGGGATTGACACTTCCCCTGCTGATCCGCTGGGTGAATATGGATGATCCCGATTATACGATCCCTCCATCGCAGCAGGAAATACATCTCCGCAAAAAACTCACCGGCATTGCATTGACGGTATTGAATGAAAGATATGAAAGCGAAATACCCACCAATCAATTATTACAGGGACTGAAGCAGGGATTTGAAAACGACCTGCGGCTGATCAAGCAGGTTCATATTGAAGACCAGGAAGGCAATGAAGAAGACCTGCTCATCGGCAGGTTCCGGAATATCCTCATGGAGATCCTTTCCGAACAGCGGGCGCTCCTGCACAGGCTCAACAGCAAGGCCGAAGTGGATGAAGACCTGATCAAGAAATACCTGCTGGTGCTGGATCAGGAAGAGGAAAAAGTGAAGCAGCAGTTTGAACGGGTTGGATGATTAATGCAACAAGAGATACGGCCATCAACCAACTGCCGGATGCACCCAGGGCTCGCGGTAAGCGCGCTGCAACAGTTTCGTTGCTTCCGGATCGCCAACCACCTGCCTCGCCTGTGGGTCATAAACAATGGGGCGGCCTGTCTTCATCGACAGATTGGCCATGATGCAACTGGCTGTTGAGATATGCCCTTCCTGGATGTCCGCTACCGGCCTTCCTCCATGTTCAATAGCAGCAATGAAATCGAGCATGTGCCGCCTTGTTGCCGGTGCAGCATTCAGCTCGATCTGCGGCTCGCTGAGGTCTTCTGGATATTTTTCTTTTTCATACACTACATCTTTATGAATGGGCTCTCCTTTCTCCGCAGGAATAAAATCATATTCCATGGTGCTTGCCTGCAGCACGCCTTTTTCGCCATACAGCTTGAGCGACCAGGGATATTTCGGATCGCTGGCATTGCCCCATGTCCGGTGTTGCCATGCACAACTGAACTCATCGTATTCAAATAATGCCGTCTGCGTATCGCTGATATTCGACTTGCCTTGCTTCTGCACATAAATGCCTCCGCTGGAGCTGATCCGCTTGGGCCATCCCAGGCCCAGCATCCATCTAACGGCATCGAACATGTGAATACACATATCGCCCATGATCCCGTTCCCGTATTCCATGAAGGTGCGCCACCAGCGCACGTGCGGCAATCCGTCATAGGGACGCATGGGTGCGGGGCCCGTCCACATTTCATAATCAAAAAAATCAGGAACCGCCTGCACGGGCGGATTGTCGTTGTTGCGCATGTGATAGTAACAGCAGACCTCTGCAAAAGCTACTTTTCCTAACAGTCCCGCATCCACGATATTCTTTTTTGCATCGATGAAATGCGGCGTGCTCCTGCGCTGGGTTCCCACCTGTACCACGCGATTGTATTTTCGCGCAGCGGCAACCATGGCTTCTCCCTCCATTACATCCACGCTGATGGGCTTTTGAACGTATACGTGCGCTCCTGCCTTCATGGCTGCAATGGCCGTGAGCGCATGCCAGTGATCCGGAGTGCCGATGAGCACGATATCCAGCTCGGTCTCTGCAAGCATTTTCCGGTAATCGTTGTACAGCTTTGGTGTTTTACCCGAACGCTGCCGCTGGCTTACCATGGCGCCCGCAGCAGCCAGTTGATGCTTATCTACATCGCAAAGAGCTACCACTTCCACGGGCACAACCTGGATCAGCCGGAACAGGTCGCTTTTTCCGTACCAGCCTGTGCCGATCAATGCTACGCGATATGGTTTTGCGGGATTGATGATATCCATTCCCTTTGCGCCAAAAGCAGCAAGGGCCAGCGTTGCCGCAGTTCCCTTGAGGAAATGACGGCGGTTGATGTTGACATGATGCATGATCAATGATTTGTGAGTGTTTCCGAATTTACAATTTTTTGTTTCACTCCTTTGCAATTATCATTTATACAATTATTTTTTTCCAGTCGGTGAATTATGCTTACTTTATACTCCGAAAAATATTGCTGCTATGGAAAAAAATATCAACCGCCGCAAATTCGTCGGCACTGTTGCCACTACCGCTTTAACATTCAGTATCGTTCCCAGGCATGTGCTTGGAAAAGGTTTTGTTGCACCCAGCGATACCGTTACGCTGGCTCATATCGGCACCGGAACGGAAGGATTGAGGGAGATGATGCCGCTGCTGACCATGGAAGGAATACGGATCGTTGCCGTATGCGATGCCAATAAGGATGCCATCGGCTACAAGGACTGGTCGAAGGACGGACTGAAGAACGAAATCCGCACTACCATTAAAAAAGCCGACTGGGAGCCGGGCGGAGAGAATATGGTTCCCGGCGGAAGGGATGCCGGCAAATCGGCCGTGGATACCTATTACGCCAATGTTCGCCCCGAGCTAAAGCTCAAGGGCTGTACTGCGTATGCGGATTACCGTGAGCTGCTTGACAAAGAAAAAAACCTCGACGCCGTGAAGATCATGACGCCCGATCACCTGCACGGCGTTATGGCCATCGCCGCCCTGAAAAGAAATAAGCATGTCCTCATGCACAAGCCCCTCTCCAACCGCCTGCTGGAAGGAAAGAAAGTGGTGGAAACGGCGCGCAATTCCAAATCCATCACCCACCTCATGCCCTGGGATTCCAATGGCTCGATGGATCAGGTAATGGCCTGGATCAATGCCGGCGAAATCGGCACATTGAAGGAAGTGCATAACTGGACTAACCGTCCCGTATGGCCGCAGTACACCACTTTGCCTACCGATACGCCTCCTGTTCCCGACGGGCTGAACTGGGATCTCTGGCTTGGCCCGGAAGCCAATCGCCCCTATCATCCCAACTATACCAATATGGTGTTTCGCGGATGGTACGATTTCGGCGGAGGATGCATGGCCGATATGGGCTATTATTATTTGTGGGCCGTGTTCAATGCGCTTCAACTGGAAAAGCCCACGATCATAGAACCCAGCCTCAGCCATGTTTGCGGCATGCGCGACCCTGTTCCTTTCCAGATACATAATGATTTTTCATTCCCCACTGCCTGCACCGTGCGTTTCAAATTCCCTGCAAAAGGATCGCGGCCTGCAGTAGACCTGGTATGGTACGACGGAGGCATGAAGCCCGCCATACCGGAGGAGCTGCTCGACGACGGCAAGGAACTGCCGGGCGAAGGCATCCTCTTTGTTGGAGATAAAGGCAAGATACTTACCGGCCCGAACATCCAGGACCCGCAATTGCTTTCACAGAAAAAACCTGCCGAAAACCACCGCCCCGATCGGTCGGAATATGAAGAGAAGATAAGGGCCAACCTGCAGTTGTTCATC
>CAYYZJ010000362.1:0-5030 GCA_964475615.1 uncultured Flavitalea sp.
CAAAGACAAACGGAAAAGGAAAGCTGAGGCATGGCGCGAGTTATATCAGCGAACATCCCAAAGACATCATTAGCCAGGAATTGCCTAAACCTAAAAAGGGCAAACCGAAACCAAAAAAGAAGTAGGCTCAATGAACAGGAAAAATCCGATCCGGCGCTGTTATGCTGCTGGCCATGCGTTGATGATTGCTAAGTTTCGGACAGATCGGAACTAGACAATTCTACGCTTTTTCTTACCTACAACAGCGGGAGCTTCCGGACAGATGACCAGCATTTGATGCATAGTAATTACCCTAACCCGCTGCTCGCATTCGAAGCCTGCTTCTTCGAGCCAGTTGCCTTTAAGCGTTATTTCAGGAATAAAGTTGAACGGCTTGCTTTGACTTTCCCTGGATTGAGCGATTATTTTAAGACTTCTGGTTTCAGGCATTTGAGCAAAGCCTGCTTTTCTGAGGTTGATGAGCGATTCGTGCAATTGAGCCATATTTGTCAATGCATCTTTTACCTGTTCCGGCAATTCAATGCTTGGAGTTGGATTCAATACAGCGGTAAGCGGTTTTGTGAATTGTTGTTTCATAGATTAAAGTTGATAAGGTTAATGATTAGGTTCTTTGTTCAAAGATAAGGGAAATATTTTAATGTAGGCATATATGCCTACATTTATTTTATAAATTTCTTTCACCTTTCGTTTATGAATACGAACAGGAATGCCAAAATTTTAAAGGAGTTTGGAAAAAACCTTCAGAAACTCAGAAAAGAGAAAAAATTGAGTATCCGGGGATTAGCGAATCTTGCAGATGTGGATTTCAGCACTGTCAGAAGAGTTGAAAACGGAGAAAGCAATCCTACATTAACAACCATATTGGCGTTTGCGGAGGCTTTAGAAGTTGAACCAAGCCATCTTTTAAAATACAAATAACCAGATTTAGCCGTAATTATTATTTGCAATAGCTGGTATTTGATCTTACGAGACCGCGCCGGGAAAGAAAAAATTATTATCAGTTGTTTCCATCCGCCAATTCAATACGACAAATTATTGCGGACACTAAACTCATCAATATAAATTGAGTTTTATATCCTGAATCCATACTGTTTCTGAAAGTCTCTGTATTGCATTTATATTCGTATCCGTGCAGATCTGTACACCTCGCATTTCACAACACTAAATTCTTTTGATATGAGCGCCTATTTCACCTTCAGCAAACTAACCAGTCCCTCTGCCAAAGACCTCGGTACATCCTTTGAGCGTATGGCAGAAATATTGCATCAAAGCGGCGATACTGGTAAACTGCAGTTTGAGATCCATGCAGCCGACAAAGTCCAGCATTGGCTGGTGGATGTCAATCCTAAATCCAGCACGGCAAAGCCTGTCAAAAATGAAAAAGCGGATTTTGAAATTATTACGGATGCAGATACCTGGATGGATTTGGCCAACGGAAAATTGTCTCCTCTAAGGGCTTTTCTCGAGCATAAAATCCGCCTGCGTGGTAATCTAGCCCTGGGAAAAAAGCTATTGATGAACCTTTCTTCCACAAATTAAAATTACTAAACACAAGGAGGATATTATGCCAGTTGTTAACGGAACCGTCACCTGCCTGCAGGTGGAAGATGATATCGGCTTTGCCGGCGTTGCTGAATCCACACTACCCAACCGTACAGAATATTTTGTGCTCTGGTCAAACCCGGGCGACCCATCCGCATTTACGCGGATCATGCAATCCATGTGGCTTTCCATGCTAAAGGATTCGCTGCTCACAGGAAAATCGGTTGAAATGAACTTCGACAATAACTATACCCTGCTTTATGTGCGGCTTAACAATGCCTGAGCAACAGGGACATTTTTCATTATTAAAATGATAGCCATGCTGCCGGATAACCAACATCATCAGTTGAAAGTGAAAAAAGCAAAAGCTGTCAAAGAGCGCATAGCACCCAGCCTTCGGAAATATCCCAATGTTACCGGCGTTGGGGTGGGATATAAAATCGTGAATGGGCGTCGTACTGATACGGTCAGCATCCGTGTTTATGTACAGAAGAAGTTACCAAAAGAACAGTTATCGGCAGAAGCCGTTCTCCCTACCGAAATAGAAGGAGTTCCTGTTGATGTCATTGAAGTAAGGGCACGCGCACATAACGGTCCCATTCCCTTGTCGGATTTCCAGTCGCGTCATAACCCCCTGCAGGGAGGAATCAGCGTGGGCAATGTGGTTTTGGGCGGTTCGGGCACCATCGGCTGTAACGTTTTTGATAATGTCCTGGCAGAGGGGATGATCCTCAGTAACTGGCATGTTCTCTGCGGACGACTGGACTGCACCATCGGCGAATCGATTATACAGCCGGGGACCGGAGGGTCCGACACGGGACAACCTGCTGACGAGGTAGCCAGGCTTTACCGTACAGTGCTCACCAGCCAGGTCGATGCAGCACTGGGCCGTTTGACCGGCTCCCGCTTTCTTTCCCGTAATATATTGGGGCGAGGTACGATCAACGGATTTACAGCAGCCCAACTGGGCATGATGGTCACCAAAGCCGGCCGGACAACCGGTGTGACAAGCGGGGTGATTACAGATGTCAGCGCAGATATCGACATCGAATACGATGATGGTACAAGAAATATGATGGACCAGCTAGTTATCGAGGGCACCAACGCGAGCCTTCCCGGTGATTCAGGCAGTGTATGGGCCGACGATGGAGGCAGAGCCGTCGGCTTAAATTTTGCCGGTCAATCGGATGGATCAATCGCCTTTGCCAACCGATTTGAAAATGTAATGTCGGCGTTGCAAATAAACCTGTCTTCCGGCGTCACCATGCAGGAATTTGTTGCCATCGTTCAACAGTTGCTATATTAAATGAAGAAAATTCAAAATGCTCAGGACTGGATCCCCTGCTCCTGCTAAAATGGTCAGCTTCCAGGCAATATTCGCGGCAAGGGCTAATCCAGTAAAAAGCCTGAGAACGGGAATGATCCAAAATATAAGCGCGAATGCTCAATGGCATTCGCGCTTATAAAAAGCGATCAAAACACATATTGCTCTTCCGTATACTGAAAATCGAGCGAAACGGTTCCTTCATTGATGAACTTCATCAGGTCTGCGGTCAACTGTTCCTTTTCGGTGATGAACAATCCGTGCGGGGCGCCTTCATATCTTTTGTAAACAGCGTCGGGCATCAGGGCTGCCGCCTGTTCGCCGGTGGCCTGGATGGGCACGGTTTTATCGCTGTCGCCATGAATGATGAGCGCCGGAACGCGTATCGATTTCATTTCATTCCTGAAATCGGTTTGTGCAAATGATTTCATGCATTCAATGGTGGCCCTCAGAGAACCGCGCAGGGCAAGCCCCTGCATCCAGTCGAGGATTTCCGAACTTACCGGATGGCTTACAAAAGACTGGCCGAAAAATGTTTTTCCGAATGAAGCAAGGAAAGCGGGTCTGTCGTGCTGGATCTGTTTGATCATGTCCACAAAATCCTGCCTGTCTACTCCATCGGGATTGGTATCTGTTTTAAGCATGTAAGGAGCAATGGAACTGATCAGCGCCACTTTGGACAGCCGCCTGCATTCAAAAAGATGGCAATATCTCACCACTTCTCCTCCTGCCATCGAAAATCCGACGAGGTTAACCTCCTTGAGATCGAGCTCATCCAGCAGGGATTTCAGATCAGTGGCCAGGGTGGAATAATCATAACCGCTCCAGGGTTTGTCGGATTTGCCGAATCCCCTTCTGTCGTAAGCAATAACACGAAAACCTTGCTGCGCCAGTGCGGTCGACTGGTATTCCCACATTTCATGGCTTACCGGCCAGCCATGAATGAGCACTATGGGCCTTCCGGAGCCCCAGTCTTCATAATAAATATTAACCGGCGCATTGCCGGACGCTTGTGATTTGATATAAGGCATAACATCAGGTTTTGGATGAAACAATGGTTGTGCAGTTAACCGCAGCAAATTGCTTGCCTTTATTTGCCCGGCCACAAGTCATCGTTTCAATATGCCGATGGGAAATTTCCACCCCAGATTTTTTACCTCCTGGGATGCACGATGTCGGCCAGTCCGCGCAGCGGTTTTCGCGGTTTATCTTTCAAGACATCCGCGTTGAGCACATCGTTTGAAAATAAAAGACCGGTATCGGTTTGAATATCGGCAACGGGCACCTGAAAATGCTGGAACTGGCCTACTGGCAATTCCTGGAAGGGAATGTTCTGCGCCCATCGTGACTGATCCACTGTATAAGCGCTTGAATAAAGTGTTCCGTCGGCACTATCCACCAGGACTACTTTCCAGAAATATTGCGGAACCAGCACGTCGCGGTGTTCCTCGTCTTGCTGTTGAAAGCCCGGGCCGGTGAATACCGTGGCTTTTACATTCTCGTCGTCTGTATTGTACAGAATATAATTTTCAAGTCCGGCCCATAGTTCGCTGCCCTGGTTAAAGCCCCAGTATTGTGGCGAGCAGTTGGTGAAATGAAAAGTATCTTCATTACCCAATAGCGCAATGTTCTGATCGCCCCAGGCAGGATCGAGCCTTCTTACCAGGTGGCCGTGATCGAACCATCCCTTGTTGTCGGGGCCGGCGGGCTCATTGCTGTAAAAATCGTCCCCGATCTGGATATCGATATCGATGCGCGGATCATAATACCAGAGGTCTTCGCTTCTTTTGATATTGCTCCAAAGATTGCCGTCGATATTGACCACGGTAAAGAAAGGCAGCTTGCGGCCGGCATTAAAAACAAGGGAGAAATGTGTATACCTTAATACATTGTCGTCCGTATTTTTTACGGCAGCGATGTTTCCGAAAGCAAGCGCCTGCGGCGTGATATCGGGCAATGGTATGACCGTATTAAGGAAATGCTCGTCGTATCCGGCCCTTCCATCATAGTATTCAACCGGGCGTATCTTTTTGTCCGTTTCAGCAGGGATAAGCATTTGAACTGTCTGTTTATTCGTATATTCAACAGGATTTTTATCAAAACCTGCACCAAAACATGACCTATGAGATTAATAAACTATAAACAGTTGTTAACGCCGGCGCTG
>CAYYZJ010000363.1:0-4266 GCA_964475615.1 uncultured Flavitalea sp.
ATTCGTTATCGGCTTTATCGGCGCTTCGCTGCTCTTTTCGTTTTTTATTCCGGCCGAAGCCTCGGCTCATGTAAAGGATGGATTGAAAAGCCTGCAGGGACTTTGGTTTGCGCTGGCTTTTACCAGCATCGGGTTGGAAACGAATTTTGCCGACCTCTTCAATGAAAACAGCAAAAAGCCGCTCTATGCATTCCTGATTGCGCAGACCTTCAATATTTTTATTACGCTGGCGATCGCATTCTTTTTGTTTGGGAAATTATAATTGCCGGATGCCTGTCCATGCAATGCCAAGTCCGGGGTTGTTTGGAATGGACACTTTGCCATTGTCGAATACCAGTCCGGTTGCAAGATCTTCTGCAAGCAGCAGGGGGCCGTCCATATCAACATAATCGAGCAGGGGCAACAGGTGGGCGATGGCAGCGCTTCCGATCGTGCTTTCATTCATGCTGCCGAGCATCAGTGTTAAGTTCAATGCTTTTGCTTTTTCTATCATGCGGCGTGCAGGTGTGATGCCGCTGCATTTGGTGAGCTTGATATTGATGCCGTGAAAATAATCCTTGCACCGCTCCACATCCTGTTCCTGCACGCAGGATTCATCGGCGATCAGCGGCAATACAGACCGTTCGTGCAGGATGTGCATGCCGTTCCAGTCGTCTTTCGGCAGCGGCTGTTCAACGAACTCCACTCCCAGCTCCGCCAGTTGCGGAATTTTTTCCAGGGCCTCTTCGAGCGTCCAGCCCGCATTGGCATCCACGCGCAACACTGCGTTTGTGTGTTGCCGTAAGGCTTTCACCATGGCGATATCATCCGGGGTTCCCAGCTTGATCTTGTAAATAGGCCAGGGCTTTTCATTCATTTTTTCGACCATCCGGGGAATGCTGTCGATGCCGATCGTATAATCGGTAAGCGGCGCCCTGGCGGGATCGAGGTTCCAGAGCCGGTATAAAGGCTGGTTCCGCATTTTGCCATAAAGATCCCAGGATGCTATGTCGAGCGCGCAGACCAGGAAAGGATTATCGGGAAAAAGATGATGCAGGTAATGCCAGTACCGTTCCGGATCGGTGAAAGCAAATTTTTCAACAAACGATCGCTTGCTTTCCAGGTCTTCGATCATCTTTTCGACGGGAATATGATAATACGCGATGGCAGGCGCTTCTCCATAACCCGTCAATCCCATGTGCTCCAGCTTCACGATGAGCGTAGGCTGATGCGTTTTCGTTCCCCTGGAAATGGTAAACGGATGCCTGAACCGGAGCTGGTATGACCAATAGCTGATCTTCATATTCAATTGTCATTATCGGCCCGAAGCATGAACATATCCTTTCAGTTCTTCATTGAATTCTTTTTCCTTGATCAGATCCTCCAGGAAAATATGCATTCTGTATTTCCAGTAATTTTTCGGGTTGGACGGAACATTGATGCGTTCATCATGAGGATTTTCGCGCCGGATGCTTCCGCTCATGCCAAGCAGATCCTGCAATTGAAAAATGCTCCAGATGGCCGATGAATACAAATGCTGTATAACGATGGCCTTGTTGATCCAGGGTTCGCAGAAATAAGGCGCTTCTCCCCATTGCCCAAGCTCGTAGTTGAAAAAGCGTTGCGTTTTATTGCGGTCTTCTTCCCACCATCCGCGGATGGTGCTCATATCATGTGTGGAAGGCATGACCACGGAAAGATAAGGCGCATCGGCGGGATGGAAAAACTCCCGGTTCGGCGCTTTGGGCATGCGCTGCACTTCGAGGCTGAGAATGCCCAGTTGCTTCATCACATCGGGCACGCAATGCGGAACCATGCCAAGGTCTTCCCCGCAGACCATCATATTCGTGGCGCGTTTTAAAGGAGGCAGTTTTTTCATTGCGGCTTCCTGCCAGAAATGATCCTGCCGCCTGAAAAAATAATCGACATAAAGATCCCTGAGCTGCTGTTGGGTGTTCCAGTCCAGGTAACGGAAAGAGGAAGTATGCTCCACTGCTATCCTGAAATGGTATTGCTGTCCGCCCGAACCCGAAACTTCAAAAAGGATCACATTGGCGATCAGATTCCATAGTCCGAGCCTGATTCTGTCGTTAAACTCCGTTTGCTCTATCGAGCTGAAATGATCATTCACTTTGCGCTGGGTATCGAAGGCAGGCTGCAGGTCGAACAGGCCATTTCCCCTGTCGGTCAGAAAATTCGATTTCACGAAATCCGAATCACTGGCAAAAATCTCCCACAACACTGCATCATTGATAAAAGGCTTGGTATAACGGTCATGATCAAACGGAATATGGCGGTCGGTAAATTCATTGATATGCAGGGGCAGCGCCGGATCGAAATAGCCCATCACGCCTTCGAGCGCATGCATCGGTATGCTCCAGATCCGGAAAAAACCGAGTATATGATCGATGCGGAAGGCATCGAAATAACTGGTCATCTGCTCGAACCGGCTTTTCCACCAGGCAAAACCATCTTCGGCCATCCGTTCCCAGTTATATGTCGGGAAGCCCCAGTTCTGGCCTTTTACCGCAAAATCATCGGGTGGAGCTCCTGCCTGCATATCCATGTGATAGAGCTCGGGCGCCACCCAGGCATCGCAACTGTAGCGATAGATGCCGATGGGAATATCTCCCTTCAGCACAATGCCATGCTTATGCGCATAATCCGTTGCCTCGCGTAATTGAAGATGCAAATGATATTGGGTGAAATATTGAACCGCTATCTCATCGTAATGCTTTACTCTTGGCGAAACAAATTTCTCTATGGCTTCTTTATTATACTGGTTATAGGTTTTCCATTTGGTGAAATCGGCAGTGCCGTTGCTATCGCGCAGGAAGCAGAATGCCGCATATGGAACAAGCCAGTGCTTGTTGTACTTGAAGAATTTCTGGTATTCCTCATCCTGCATCCATTCTTCTTTCTGAAGCCGGAACAGTTCCCGGATGACCGAGCGTTTTATTTTCATCACCTCTTCATAATCCAGGTCGGGCAATTCATTCAACTGCTTTTGCTTTTTCCGAAAGGGCTTGATGAGCGAAGCATACTTTTTCCCGGCCACCTTTTCCAGATCCAGGTAAATAGGATGCAAGGCAAATGCAGATATGGCTGCATAAGGATAGGAATCTATAAAGGTGTGAGTAGCCGAAGTATCATTTACCGGTAGTATCTGGATCAGCCGAAGGCTGGTTTTCCTGGCCCAGTCCACCAGCAATTTCAGGTCGCTGAACTCTCCTACCCCAAATGAATTTTTACTGCGCAGGCTGAAAACAGGGATGGCCACGCCGGTGCCCTTCCAGATATTGTTGGGCAGATTAATAAAACCGTCGTGCAGGATGGTGATCTTTTTTTCCTGTGCATCGCCATAGAGCATGCGGTTGCTGCCGTTTTCAAAATGCACGAATTTTTTGTGCTTGCCGTCGTATACGCCGTATTTGTAGGCAATGGGAAAGGATTCTTTCGGCAGGCTGATCCTGCACGTCCACCAGCTGCCCTGAAGATCCATCAGGAGGGGTTTTTCGGTATTCCAGTCGCCCAGCGCCTGGCCGCTTCCCAGCAGGCAAAGCCTTTCTTCTTTTTTCAATAACGGCGCCTTCACTTTAAAAACATGCGTGAATGTTCGGGGCGGCTTTGCACGCGATGCGCTGTGCTTATGTTTGAGCAGGGTTTGCTGAAAAGGGGCAGTGAAAAAAACATTCTCATATTCGCCGGCATGATTCCAGGTGTCCATGATCTGGATCTCTTCAGTACCTGGCGCAATGGCATCGATAATACGGTCATTGCCCCATTCGGCAATCAGGCTGCCATCTTCATACTTCAACAAATAACTGTATTGGATAGCCGACGCAGTGCCTGAGGGCAGTTCAACAGTTATATGCCAGAATTCATTATTCCAGTATTGCATGAGCAGGGCTTTGGAAGAATCGCCGTTTCCCAAGGCTGCGGTATTGCCCGTAATAAGCAAAGACTGACCCAACTTCGTATGAAACCGCAAGTAAAACTGAATTTTCATAAACTCCCGGGTATCCTCCATCTAATGTGTGAATTATACATTATCGGGCGAATTTATAGTAAATAGCCGAGTTAAAAGAAAATTTCAAAAAGGCATGTGGGTAAACGATTTTATTCTAAATTCGCTGCAAATTTTTACAATGGCAAACGACAAAAAATCTTCTCCCCTTTACTGGATCCTTTTTCTTATATCGGTGGTTGCTTTTTTTGGTCTGTACCGGGCCATCGGCGGCGTATGCATCCTGGTTTTGCCGTTTACCTGCACGTGGTTTGCCAAAG
>CAYYZJ010000364.1:0-1731 GCA_964475615.1 uncultured Flavitalea sp.
TATTTCCTGCAAAGCTGGAGCATCCCTTTTGTGGTGGTGCTTTTTTTCATACTCAACCTCCTGTACCAGTACGATGTCATCGACCCTACCAATAAAGCTTATGGACTGAACTATATCAACCGTTCCGAGCGCCCCGTTTACGACGCCGCGCATCTCAAACAGTTATGCTCACCCGAAAAAGTGGAACAGGACAAGCAGAACATGCTTCACATACTGGACAACTGGAAAAAACGTCAGAAGAAAGAGAAGCCCATCCTGTTCATCATCAATACCAGCGGAGGAGGCAGCCGCAGCGCCGCTTTCACCATGAACGTGCTGCAACGCCTCGATGAACTGAGCGGCGGGCAGCTCATGCGCAAAACCTTTCTCATCACGGGCGCTTCGGGAGGCATGTTCGGCGCAGCTTATTTCCGTGAGCTGGCCCGTATGAAGGCCGATGGCGATTCATCCATCAACCTGCAGGATCATAAATATACTGCCGCCATTTCCGGCGACCTGCTGAACCCCTTGTTCTCTTCTTTTGTGGCAAGAGACCTGGCCTCTCCTGCACAAAGGTTCAGGGTAGGCAGTTATGAATACATCAAGGACAGGGGATATGCTTTTGAACAAAGGCTCAGCGCCAATACCCATGGCGTGCTGAACAGGCAGCTCAAAGATCTGCAGGAAGATGAACACGCAGCAAAAATACCATTGATCCTGTTCAGCTCGGTGATCACGCGCGATAGCCGCACGCTGATGATCAGCACGCAACCCATCAGCTTCCTGATGAGGCCGGTTTACGATACCAACCGCATTTCACCGATGGAACCCGATGCCATCGATTTCGGCGCTTTCTTTGCCAAACAGAATCCCATGAATCTGCGCATGCTCACGGCCCTCCGCATGAATGCCACTTTTCCTTATGTATTGCCCAACGTTTGGCTGCCTACCAAACCGGTGATCGATGTGATGGATGCAGGCTTCCGCGATAATTTCGGCGAACAGACGGCCATCCGTTTTTTAAATGTGTTCAGGAGCTGGATACTGAAAAATACCGGCGGTGTGGTGCTGATCCAGATACGCGACCGCAAAACAGGCGGATGGGAAAACCCTTATGAATCTTCCGGCATCACGGAAATCGTTACCAAACCCATGCTGCTGCTGGAATACAACTGGTACAAGATGCAGGAATATAACCAGGACGACCTGCTGAGCCTTACCCAAAACCTCATGGATTCCACTTTTCATAAACTCACCATCCAATATGTTCCCAAGAATGCCGACGAAGGAGCTGCATTGAATTTTCATCTCACCCGCCAGGAAAAGCTGGATATCGCGAATGCACTGAACACCCCGGAGAACCAGCGCATATTTGCGAAAGCAGCGGCATTATTGAAATAGCACTATGCCGGCTGCAGGAGCCTGAAGCAATCCTTCACTATCCTGATATTGAATTCCGGAGCGGTTTCACTGGGATCACCGTCGATATGCAATGGCGCCAGCTCCGGGTTACGGATGGTGATTGCATCCGTTTGCAGGTAAATGATATTCCTGCGCGAAGTATGATCGCTGATGGATTGTATGGCATTGATGCCGGTAACCTGGCTGATGACGGAAAAAGGCAATTGCAGCTTACTCATCTTTTTTACGATCACCACATCGAGCAGCCCGTCGTTCAGGCTGGCCTGCGGCGCAATGGTAAAATTATTCCCGTACTGGTTGCTGTTGGCGATGCTGATAAAAAAAGCTTCT
>CAYYZJ010000365.1:0-5693 GCA_964475615.1 uncultured Flavitalea sp.
ATTCTTTTATGGCTTCCCTTGCGCAGAGGAATTGTCCGGTGAGGTTCACACTGATGACCGTATTCCATTTTTCGAGGGTCATTTCCGTAAAAGGCGAATCCCGCTGCAGGCCGGCGTTATTGACGAGTATATCCACTGTTCCATAACGGGATACCGTATCCGTAAACATGGCCATCACTTCTTCTTCCTTGCTCACGTCGCATTGAAAAGTGTTGCCATTGCCTCCTGCGCTTTTGATCTCATTCAATACGGCTTCTGCCGCATCTTTTGTTGCTGTTACCGGATGATTGACCACGACGGTAGCTCCTGCGGATGCCAATGTTTTGGCAACGCCGGCGCCAATGCCGGAGCTGGCGCCGGTAATGATGGCAACCTGTCCGGATAAGTTCTTTTCCATAGCGGATGGTTTTAATGGTCATGGAAATTAAACCGTTTTTTTGTCTCGGCAGATTATAAATTCGTGAATAAGCGGTTAATGAAAGGGTGATTTAACCCTTTTGGCCTGATGAGAGTTTGTTATATTTGTGAATGTATAATTTAAACTCATTTATATGGGCCAGGTATACGCAGAAATCGAGCTGATCAATGGAGATGATCTTTCATTGATCCGCCACAGTCTTATAGATAAAGATGAAGTAAGGCGCATTTGGGTGACTGCTCTCGTGGATACCGGCACTGTTACTTTGGCTATCAATGAAAACATTAGAGAACAACTGCAATTACCGCTTTTGGAGAAAAAAAGATACCGCCTGGCCAATGAACATGTTGTGGAATATGATATCGTTGGGCCGGTTGAAATAAAGTTTAAGAACAGGAACTTCCTTGGCAGTGCAATCGTGCTTCCCGGCGATTCCGAACCATTACTGGGCTTATTACCTTTGGAGGGCATGGATGTATTGATAGATCCGTTGCGGGAAGAGCTCATTGTAAATCCCGCACATCCTGATGGAGCTGTGCTCAGATTATAACTCATCTAACCGCAAATCATAATTATGTCAAACCCGGGAATTCCCGGGTTTGATATTATCTGGAGGAACCGGTTATCTGTTGCGGAGGTATCGGCGCAGGAACCACATTCCTTACCGGTTTGGTCGATTTCAGATAAGCGAAGATCGCTTTGATATCTTCATCTTTAAGGTTAGCATAATTCTGCCATGGCATTGGGGGCAACAGCGGACGGGCTCCATCCAGTCCTTTTGACTTACCCTCGCGCAAAGCTTTCATGAATTGCTCTTCTGTCCAATTGCCGATCCCCGTAGGACCAGAGCTGAGGTTGGCAGAGAAAGATACGCCCCAGGGCCCTACTGCCGTAGTATTGTCCATACTGAACAAGGCCCATGACTTGGTTGCAGCAATATTTATTTCAGGCAAAGGCATGTCGGCAGGATGCCCCGATAACAACCGGCTGGTATCTGGCTCCGGGCCATGCGGGCCAAACACCTTGGGTGAATGACAATCGTTGCAAGCCATGATGTTTACAAGATATTGCCCGCGTTTAACCAGGCTGTCGTGACTGATGCCGGCATCTGCGACCACCGGCTTGCTTTCAAGCTGGCCGCAGGAAACAGCAATAAGGGCTGAAGCCGCGATGAAAATGATTTTTTTCATGTTGTTCGATTTGATATTAAAAAGAAAGGGTTAATAAAAATCCCTGCTATACGGTGACTTTATCCTCCATTATTGCCTCTGTTATCTTTTCCCATCTGTGCGCAGGCAGTTCCTTTTCGCCCAACCCGAGCATAGACTGAAAAACAAAATCAGGAGCATGCTGCCTGATATCCTTCAGCCACACCACTGCTTCCTGGTTGCTGATGCCGCGGAACATCCACCTGGAAGAGAAAAACATTTCTTCCCTGGAAATGGTGGCCACCAGTGCCCTCTGAATATCGATGATCTGCAGGTCCGAATAATTCGCCCAGAGCACCTGGTTCAGATGCAGCTCTTCATCTGCCATGTGACCGAGATTGAATATCATGAATTCGACAAAAGCTTTTGAAATAGCAGAGCCCATCTCCAGTCTTTCTTCCGTGGAAACAGCATGGCGGTAAATGTTCATCAGGCTTCTCAGCCTGTTGCTCAGGGCAAGATCGGTAACATGCTCCTGCTCGAATTCATGGATCAGCTCCCTGTCGTACTGCTCGATGGCAGGAAGAATGAACTGATCTTCATGACGCGCGTGCGAATCGAAGAAATCCAGCACATCATTTACTTTTTCAAGCGCCGGTTCAGCCTCGAAGCTGTCGGCAAAAGAGGTTTGCTGAAGGGTGAGGGCAGTATCGTACAAACAAGCTCTTAACGCTTTATGGATCTGCCTGAACGTGTTGTAACGTTGCATACAATAAGATTTATGGTTAAATGTTTAATGCTCAAATCTCGGCAGCAGGCTCCGGTTGCGCAAGCCGGGCAGGTATGAATTGCCTAAATTGCTGTATGAACAGCAGGCCCGGGTATGAACTGAACAAATCCATGATTGAATTGAGGAAGATGCCGTATGAACCGGGCCGGTATAAAAAAGCGCTTTATTAAATTTGATGACCGTAAACCAAACCCCTTGCGCAACCCTGCCATCAATATATTTTTTCTGCTTTGCTTCAGCATACCGGCAAGAGCACAGCAGGCCAGGCAATATGCATTTGCTCATCTCAGTCTGGCACAGGGGCTGGCCGCCAATTTTGTACATAATGTGGTGCAGGACAGCAAAGGCTATATCTGGATGGGAACCGTTAACGGCCTGCAGCGTTACGATGGAATACGGTTTATGACGTTCAGGCATAACCGAAATGATGGGTCTTCCGTTCCATCCAATAATATGTCGTGCTATATGGATCGACGGGATCATCTCTGGCTGATCACGGAAGACAATAAAGTGGGTATCTTCAATACCAGCCGGTTCACGTACAGGGAAGTTCCCATCCGCTGGCGCGATACCCTGAAGATGTTCCGGATAAAACAGTTTTTTGAAGACAGCCGCGGACGATTGTTCCTGAATGTGCTTTTTCATAATCTCTATATCTATCGCGAAAAAGAGCAGGATTTTGTTCCGGCCGACGACAGCATTCCCAGACCTCAAAACTGGAAGCTGATCGCCATAGCCGAGGAGCCAGCAGGTCATCGCATCTGGCTTGCCTGCGATTCCGGTCTCGCTGTTTATAATGTTTCAACACATCAGACCAGCTATCGCGGCCACAATGCAGCGCACGATCCTGTTATTGACAGGCTGGGGAACGAGCTTTTTACCGGAGGATTGCATATTGCCAGAAATGGCCAGTGGCTTTGCTTTGTAAGCTGGCCTCCGGGAAGCGGCTGTCCTTTCGTATATCGATATACGTTCAAAACCGGCGAAGTGCAGAAATTTAATCTTAGCATTGAATTGCGGATGGGATATCATGAGATCGGGAACCTGCTGGAGCAGCGTAACGGAAAACTATGGTATTGCGGAAAACCTTTCGTTGCTGAATATGTGGAAGAGACAAAACATTTTGCCGGTGTCAGAAATGAATATAAAGACGAACAGAGCATCAGGTTCGATGGAGCCAGCAGCATGTTTGAAGACAGGGATCGCAATGTTTGGATAGCAACAGACAACGGCGTTTTTATTTTTAATCCGGAGGCCCAGCTTTTCAATAGTTATAATCTGGTTCATCCGGACGGAACAGGAGTGGTGGATGGCGCTGCACAATCGCTTTTGCAATTGAAGAACGGCCAGGTATGGGTGGGCTGCTGGGGCTCGGGACTGTATTTTTACGACAGGAATTTGAATCCGCTTCCCCCGCCGCCGGGTATTCCGAAAAACCATGATGAATACAACGGCTCTGTTTGGGATATACTCGAAGACAGCATTACCGGAAAGGTCTGGCTGGCCTGCCAGGAAGGAGCGCTGGCCGTCTATGATTTCGCATTAAAGAAAACCACCATCATGCGCCTTGGGATATTCGGCCGCAGCACCATCCGGCAAATAGCGCAGGATCATCAGGGCAATATCTGGTTCGGAACGCAAAATGGATTGCTCATCAAATGGGATCGCAAGGCTTCGAGCGGCGATGTGCATAAAGGATATCAGCAGATACTCAAAGGAGGCCGGGTTCATAAACTGATGGTAGATAGCGATGGCAGCCTCTGGTCTGCCACGCTTTATGATGGATTATATAAGATCGATCCTGCCACGAGTACGGTCATCAGGCATTATATGCATACCGATCCGGAAGGCTATCGCTTATGGAATGAATCTCCGTATGACCTTCTCCGTTATGACGACAGTACCATGCTTATCGCCAACAGTGCATTGGCTATTTTGAATACCAGTACCGGCAGGATTTCTTTTTTCACTGAAGAAGACGGCCTGCCCAATAATAATGTTTTCTGCCTGCAGAAGGATGGCCGCAATGTAGTGTGGATGGGTATGCGCAACGGATTGGTTCGTTTGAATTTTGAAAAAAGAAAAATGGCCATATTCGACAGGAGGGATGGCATAAGCTGCGATTTGTTCAATCCGGCAGAAGCTTTCTCTATTTCAGGAAACAGGCTCGTTTTTACCACGGATCATAATTTTCTTGTTTTCGAGCCTGAGCACCTGCTCGATACCATGGCGCCTCCGGATGTTCAGATCACCGATTTCAGGTCGGGCAACAAATCCCTCTGGCTCGATTCGCTTATCCGGCATGGAAAGATCAGGCTTCCTTACGATAACACAGCCATTACCATCGCTTTCAGCGATATGGTATTCCTGGGCGGATACAAAGTTACCTATATGCTCGAGGGGCTCGATAAAGAATGGATCCGTTCGGATCTGAGCAGCCGCCAGGCCATCTACAATTATCTTGCTCCCGGCAATTACCTGTTCAAAGTGAAGAGTGAAGATGCCGACGGCAGAACCTGCAGGAATATCACCACGCTGGCCATTGCCGTGAGCCCGCCTTTCTGGAGAACCTGGTGGTTCTACGGCTTCATCATACTGCTGGCGATTTCGGTGTTTTACTGGATAGACCGCGAACGTGTAAAAAGATTGCTCGCCCTTCAGTCGGTAAGAACGCAGATTGCCGGCAACCTGCATGAAGACATCAATACCACGCTGAACGATATCAGCCTGCTGAGCGAAATGGCCAGGATCAAGGCAGATAAGGATATTGAACGATCCAAAGAATATATCGGGCAGATCAGTACAAAGAGCCGCAATATGGTGATAGCGATGGACGATATTCTCTGGAGCCTTCATCCGGAAAACGACAATATGGAAAAGACCATTGCACGGATGACGGAGTTCAGCGATGCATTGACGAACCGGAAAGGGATCAATATCGAAATGGCGGTGGATGAAAAAGTAAAATCCCTGCAACTGGATATGAAATCGCGCCATGAGTTTTTCCTCATCTTTAAAGATGCACTGCGAAGCATGTCTGAATATTCGAATGGAACGCAGATACTGGTGAATATCGACATGCAGCGCGCCGGCCTTTCCATGAAAATAAGAGATAATGGAAGATATGAAGATCCGACAGCCATATTCAGCGACAGTTGCATGCTCAGCATGCTTCGCCGCGCGGAGCAGATCCATGCCCTGCTCGATATACAGACGGATAAGAAGGGTGTGTCGGTAATTTTGTTGATGAGGCCGGAGGCGTGAGGCAAAAGGCGGAAGGTAAAAGGTAAAAGGTATAAGTTATATGTCAGAAGGTGAAAGGCAAAAGACACTCTAT
>CAYYZJ010000366.1:0-4504 GCA_964475615.1 uncultured Flavitalea sp.
CGATCAGGATCGGCACGATAATTCCCCCAAGATACATACGCGGAAGACCGCCTTTGGCACCTTGCTGGTCAGGCCAGAAACCGCCATTGGGATCAGGATGCGTGAAGTTACTGTCTGCCCCGATAATAAAGCGCCAGATAATATATCCTACAATGACGCACAATAATGGCGCAAGCCAGGAAATGGAATTGCCTCTTTTCTTGGGTTGAACGGAAGTAGAGCTCTTAGCGGCAGCAACTGTCGCAGTTGGTCTTGTCTCAGCCATGATCGTTTGTTTTTAGTGTTTAAAAAAATTGAAGTATGTAATAGTAAAAAAAAGAACCACAATTCTAAGGAAAAAATAATTCAGTAGGATAATTGGCCGCTAAAAATTTTTTGTAAGATGCACAATATAGGGAATTTATTGAAAGGGCAAATGAAATTATTGTTTACTTTTTTTGATTACATATACCCTGCCTTACTATACGGAAACGCAATTTGTAAAGTTGCTATTCGTACCGCAAAGCCTGTATGGGATTTAGGCGGGAAGCTTTGAGGGATGGATACAGGCCGGCCAGCAAACCCACCAGCGAACAGATGACGATGCCCCAGAACAGCCATTGCCAGGGGATCACAAAGCCGGTATTGAGGAACAGGGAGAAGGAATTGCCGATGATGATGCCCAGCACAATGCCGAAGGCTGCACCCATGAGACTGATGATAATGGATTCATAAAGGAACTGCCGCCTGATGCTGCTCTGCCTGCCCCCTATCGCTTTCACCAGTCCGATCTCCTTAGTCCTTTCCGTTACGGAAACCAGCATGATGTTCATCAGCCCCACTGCCGCGCCGATAAGGGTAATAAGGCCGATGACCACTGCGCTTACCGTAATAAAGCTGAGGTTCTTGAGCAGCTCTTCCACAAAGCGGTCGCTTTTGTCGATCACGAAATTATCGGCCTCGGTAGTGTTCAGCCTCCTGATGGATCTGAAAACCCCTTCGGCCTCGCCGATGGCCACGTCGATCATTTTTACATCGGGCACTTTTACCTGGATATTGAAAGAAGCGGAATTGCCGAAAAAGGAATTGTTTTCAGTAGTGAAAAAACGGCGCACATTATTATAAGAGGTCAGCGCCACATTGTCCCAGCTCATGCCCAGGGTTGAACCTTTGCTGGCCAGCACGCCGATGATGCGGTAAGGAATGCTGTTGATCTTGATGATCTTTTCCAGGGCCCTTTCCGGATCGGGGCCGAAGAATTTTGCCGACACATCGCTGCCCAATATGCAAACATTGCGGCCCGATTCAACATCCAGGTTATTGAGCGCCCTTCCTGCAGCCAGGGAATATCCGTTCTGGTCAACATAATTCTCATCACCTCCCAGTATGCGTACATTGGGATTTGTTTTTTTATCGCCCAGCGAAACCACGGCGTCATTGGTACCCCTCAGGCCCAGCGCAATTTTGGCAGGAAAATTAAACCGCTTCTTGAACGCTTCTGCCTGTTCGCGGGTGATGATCTTTTTGTCGTTGGATTTTTTTTCCTTGCGCTCTCCTTTTTTCTCCTTCTTCACATCATTATTTCCTCCGCCAAAAAAATTGAAGCTCTTGTAATGGATGGTGAACCCGTTTGCACCCATCGAAGCAAAGCTTTCGGTGAATTTCTGCTTCATGGCGTCGATGGCGGTATTGATGCCTACCAGGGCCATAATGCCGAAAGCAATGATGGCCACCGTAATGCCCGTGCGAAGCTTATTGCTTCTTACCGTTCGGAATGCCAGGGAAATGGTGTCGCGGAGCTTCATGTGATGAAGTTACGGAATAATGGGCAATAGGCAATGGTGATCTGTATTGCTTTTCTTGCCTGTTGCCTATTGCCCATTGCCTATTGCCTATTATTAAATATAGACAATATACAATTTATCAATCAGCCACTGCGGGAAGATGCCGAGCAATATCACGATGGCCGCAATAACCACAAGCAGGCCCTTGAAAACGGGATTGATCTCCATTTCCTGCGGATCGCCATCTTTGAAATACATGGCCTGGATGATGCGGAAATAATAATACACGCTGACGGCAGCGCAGATGATGGCGAATATGACCAGCCAGAGGAATTTGCCGGTCTGCATGGCGGCGGCCAGCATATAATATTTTGCAAAGAATCCCGCCGTTAGCGGAATGCCGGCCAGTGAAAGCAGGAATATCGTATTCACGGCAGCCAGCACCGGCTGATGCCTGGCCAGTCCGTTGAAGCCTTCAAAACTGTAATCCTTCATTTTGATGAGGATGGCGAAAATGCCGATGGTGGCCAGGCTGTAGGCTGCAGCATAAAAGATGATGCCTTCCTTGGCCATGGTGTTCAGCGTGAGCAGTGCAAACAGCATGAAGCCCGCCTGGGCAATGCTCGAATAGGCCAGCATGCGCTTTACGCTTTGCTGGAATACTGCCGTGAGATTGCCGATGAACAAAGTGGCCGCCGTAATGATGGCTACAAACAACTGCCATTGCGGTTTCTGGTCGCTGAACGAATCGCCGAAGAGGCGAACGAAAGCGATCATCACGGCTGCTTTTACAATGGTGGCCATAAAGGAAGTGAAGACCGTCGGCGCTCCGTCATAAGCATCGGGCGTCCAGAAATGGAATGGCGCCGCCGATACCTTGAACGACATGGATGCCAGCAGGAGGATCAATCCCACGATGAACAATGGCGAGAGCGCGGCCTTGCCTGCTGCAATCTCATCCACCACAAAGCTTCCTTTTTCGCTGGCCCCATACAAAAAGGCGATGCCCAGCAGCATAAGGCCCGTGGAAAAAGATCCCATCAGGAAATATTTCAGCGAAGCCTCATTGCTTTTCAAATTGCGCTTATCGCTGCCCGTTAGAATATACAGGGGGATGGAGATGATCTCGATGCCGATGAACAGCATGAGCAGGGTGTTGAAAGAACTGGTGATGGTAACCCCGCAAAGCACGAAGAAGATGAGCGCAAAATATTCGCCGGTATTCACGCCTACTTTTTCAATGTCTTTGGCCGATAACAGAAAATACAGGAAAGTGCAGGCAAAGGCGATGCTGTTGAACAGCAGACCGAATGAATCGAAATACAGCATGTTGCGGGTGTCGATGTCCACATGATACCCGCCGAGGTCGAGGATATCGGCCAGCAGCAGGCAAAAAATGCCCAGGTAAGCCAGGAACCTGATCTGGCTGTGCTTTTTCAGGAAAGCCCCGCTGAACATCATGATCACACCCCATATTGCCGATACTATCATTGCATTCATAAGCTATTCGATCTTGCGCTTTATAGTTTATAGTTCATTTTGGTAAGGATGGCTTCAACCGTGTCTTTCGTGAGCTCGAATACCGGTTTCGGATATACACCCATAACCAGTATCAGCACAACGATAACCACGAGTATCGTCTTTTCATGAGGCCTGATATCCCTTGCTCTTTCCGTGAGCGCATTGGTATTCCCGTAAAACACTTTCTGTATCATGTTCAGCATGTACACGGCGGACAGGATAATGCTGATGCCTGCCGTTACCGTGAACACCACATTGTATTTGGTAGCTGCAGAACCGAACACGCCGTTGAACATGAGGAACTCTCCGATGAATGCATTAGTAAGCGGCAGGGCCACATTGGCCAGCGCAACGATCACCAGCATAATGGCGAGCGAAGGCGCACGCTGTGCAAGCCCTCCCAGCTCCGAAAGCTTGCGCGTATGGAACTGCCTTTCGATGAGGTCGGCCACGATCCAGAGGCCGATGATATTGATGCCGTGATTGAAAAGCTGGATGAGCACGCCCTGCATGCCGCTGGTGGTGGTGGCAAAAACAGCCAGGCACATGAGGCCGATATGGGCAATGGAAGAATAGGCGATCATCCGCTTGAGGTCATCCTGCCTGATGGCGATCAGCGAGGCATAGATCATCCCGATGATGCAGAGCAGGGATACGGTATCGCCCCAGGCCCAGGTTCCGACAGGCAGTACAGGAGCCAGCCAGCGGATCAACCCGAACAGTCCCATCTTCACCATAATACCGCTGAGCACCATGGTGGCGGCATAAGGCGACTGCTCATAGGTATCGGGCTGCCAGGTATGGAAAGGAAAGATGGGCATCTTCACCGCAAAGGCAATAAAGAAAAGCCAGAACAGCCAGGTCTGATCCTGCGCGGGTATGCTTGACCGTAAGGAATAGAAAGCCTGGATGGAAAAAGAATGATCGCGGGTATGAAGATAGAGATAGATGATGGTCACCAGCATGAACAGCGAACCGACGAATGTGTAGATGAAAAACTTGAACGTGGTCTGTATGCGCCTTTCGCCTCCCCATTGGGAGCAGAGAAAATAGACCGGCACCAGCGCCAGCTCCCAGAAAAAATAGAACAGCAGGGCATCCATGGCCAGGAATACGCCTATCAGCCCGGCCTGCGATAGGAGCATCAGCGCATAGAAGTTATGTGCGTTCCTGTAATCGTCTCCCCAGGTAGCAATAAAAATAATGGGAAAGGAAATGGC
>CAYYZJ010000367.1:0-1877 GCA_964475615.1 uncultured Flavitalea sp.
ATATCCATTATGTAACGCTTGCCCTGCCTGCAAAAAAAACCATTCTCACTATTCACGACACCGTGTTCATGGAAAGCAACAAAGGCATTAAACGGATGATCCTGAAATGGCTTTACCTGGATCTTCCCGTGCTGTCGTGCAAGTACATTACTGCCATTTCAGAAGCCACCAGGAATGCCATCATTCAATATACCGGCTGTTCTCCTGATAAAGTGATTGTGATTCCCGATCCGGCCAATCCTGCATTCAGTTTTATACCGAAAACATTCAATGAAACGGATCCGCTTATACTTCAGGTGGGAACATGGCCAAACAAAAACCTGGAAAGAGTGGCCGCTGCACTCGAAGGCATTTCCTGCCGCTTATTTATCGTCGGTAAATTGTCGGAAAAACAGGAAGCGATACTTGATCAACATGCCATTTGTTTTTACAATGCCGAAAAGCTGTCAGAGCAGGAGCTTATACAGCAATATGCCGAGGCGGATATGGTCGTATTTGCCACTACTTTTGAAGGCTTTGGGCTGCCGGTATTGGAAGCGCAGGCAACAGGCCGTGCTTTGGTTACCAGTGCCATTTCTCCTGTTAAGGAAGTAGCCGGCGAAGGAGCCTGCCTGGTGGATCCCTATGATACCGATTCCATCCGTGCAGGCATCCTGAAAGTTATCCGGGATCAATCTTACCGCGAAAAAATCATAGCAGCGGGACTGGAAAATGTAAAACGTTTTTCTCCCGAAAAAATAGCTGACCAGTATATATCGTTGTATAAACAAATCATCGGCAACTGAACCATTATGTGTGGCATCGCAGGCATATTGAATATAAAAAATAACCCGGTCAATCCGGCAATGATCCGCGACATGACCACTTGCATGGCACACCGCGGGCCCGATTCGGATGGTTTTTATGTAGATCATGAAATTGCATTGGGGCATCGCCGTTTGTCCATCATCGATCTTTCGTCGGCAGCCAACCAGCCGTTTACAGACAATTCAGGACGTTTTGTAATGGTATTCAACGGGGAGATGTATAATTATGAAGAGGTGAAACCGCTGGTTACCGGATACGATTTCCATACCAGCGGCGATACCGAAGTGCTGATCGCCGCTTATGCAAAATGGGGCCCGGATTGCCTGCAGCATTTCAGGGGCATGTTCAGCATAGCCATCTGGGATAAACAGGAAAAAGAAATCTTCATTGCCCGTGACCGAATGGGTGTAAAACCATTGTACTATTTCCAGGATGAGAACCACCTGGTCTTTGCTTCGGAAATACGCGCCATACTCGCCAGCGGCCTGGTCAGGAAAAAGATCAGCCAGGCAGCACTGAAAGAATATTTCAGCTATCAGTCCATCGGCTATCCCTATTCGGCAATTGAAGGCATACAGCAACTGGAAGCGGGTTGCTGGATGAAGATAAAGAACGGAATAACAGAAAAGAAAAGATATTGGGATCTTATGGAAATGCCCGCGCATTTTGACTATAATGATAAGGATCGTGCGCATGCAAAGATCAGGGAGCTGCTTTTGCAATCGGTAAAAAGAAGACTGGTCAGCGATGTGCCGGTGGGCGCTTTTCTTTCAGGCGGCATCGATTCAAGTGTGATCGTAGGACTGATGGCAGAGGCGTCGGATTCGCAGCCCAATACTTTTACTGTTGCCTTTGAAGAAGAAGAATTCGACGAATCGTATTATGCCGGCATCGTTGCCCGGAAATTCAATACCAACCATACCCGCATACTATTAAAGCCGGCTGATTTTCTTGATGAAATGCAGCATGCGCTCAACGCCATGGATATTCCCAGCGGAGATGGCATCAATACGTATGTGGTATCGAAAGTTATTCGCAAAAACGGGATGACCGTGGCTTTATCGGGCGTT
>CAYYZJ010000368.1:0-3090 GCA_964475615.1 uncultured Flavitalea sp.
TTGCTGCCATCTCCCGGCCTTGCCTGATAATAAGTTGCCCGCCGGAAAGGGTTGGCTTCTTCCGTATAATAATATAATGCTATGGAACGGCGGTAAGTGCCTTCCGGGCAGGTCATCGGCAAAGGATGGCCATGATAGGAATCGGCATCGGTATTGAAGATAACGCAGCGATTGAATACTGGCGGCACGGATTCCTCGCAGGCTTTCATCTTCCTGTCCCAAAGCTCGAGCTTGCCGCCCCATTCTTCTTTCCAGTCCTTATTCAGGTACACGAGCACATTCACGCGCCGCTGCCAGTTGCGGTGATGGGGATGCACGGTAAAATCGGCATGGATATTCAAAAAGCCGCCGCGGGTGGATTGGTGGATGCCTCCGCCTTCAAGCCCGTCATCCTTATGCAGATTTTTAATGCCGGTGAGCGCGCTGAGCCATTCCAGGAAAGCAGGAGCATTGAGCTCATTGATCGTTGCCCTGATCGTTTCAGGTAAAAGATCGATCTTGTTCAATCCGCGCTTGTCCTCATTGTAATGTTTATAATTGATCCATCCGTTTGTTTCATTGAGCCGGTTGAACTCTGCAGCGCATGCTTCCAGAATGGCAGGATCAAGAAAATTTTCCAATACGATATGCGGGTAGGGATTGGCTGACTGGTATTTTTTGCTGAGCTCAGGCAGTTGAGCTGTCCATTTGCTGTAGTCGAATACCCGGGTTGTGGTTGTCACTGTTGGATTTTTTATGCGTCAAAGGTAGAGAAATTATGAACTCATACTTCCCTGAACCTGTCTTTCAGGCGCAGGAAAGGTTTCTCAAAATAATTATAGGAAAGATAGGCAACAATGAATAATAAGAGGATATTCAAGAGCACCGAACCACCATATTTGAATGAATCTTTCCAGGGCTGGTGTGCAGTGAAGATCTGTTGCCAAACATAAAGTGAGAAAGATAATTTCCCTATATAGGCGATCAGCTTGTTATTGAGAATATGGTATGCAATGCCATAAGGATATCTGACGATGAGCAGAATGATGGCTCCCACCGAAAGCCCGCAAAGCAGAGACACTATTCCAAACAATCTGGGATTGTAAAAAGTAATGAAAGCAATAACAAATAAAAAAAGAACCAGAACATTCAGGAGCGTTTCGTTTATATCCGGTAACCTTGCTCCCATCTTAAACAGGAATATTGCAGTGAGACTGCCGATAAGGATAGAAACGGTGCCTGTACTAAAAACAGTATTAACTATCATGTTAATGACCGGGTTGGCGATCGGGTAAAAGTGCATTGCAATATTGATAAATACGAATAGAAATAAAAAGGTAAAACAAGCTCTTAAATAGACATTCATCCCTTTTGTCAGGATAAACGGGAATATCAGATAATATTGTTCTTCTACGCCGAGAGACCAATAGTGATTTACGTACCAGTTTGAAAAAGAAGTAAAATCAAAATTTTTTATAAAAAGAAAGGAAGCCAGGAACGGGTTTACCCCTATGTTAAGCTGAAACAGGATATTTAAAAAAATGAGCGTAAGAAGATATAAGTAAGCCAGCGGGAATATCCTCAGTATCCGTCGCAGATAAAAATGACGTAAAGAGATGGCGCCGGACCTAACCCGTTCCGTGAGCAATAATGTAGTTATAATAAATCCGCTCAACACGAAAAAAAACTGCACGCCGAATTGTCCGGCTCCAAAGAGAAATAGCAGGATCTTATTTCTAAACTCAGGGTGATGATAATTTACATGGGCAATGATCACGATCAGGATAGAGAAGCATCTCAATCCATCCAGTGAAGGAAGATGCTTTTTTTGAAGGAATTCAGGAATTACATGGATATCCGAAAATATTCTTTCATTAAGGCTGTTGGAGACCTTGGGCATATTTTGTTTTAAAACGCACAAAATACTAAAAAGTCAACCAGTTGCAAGTGAAATACCCTAATCCCTTCTCGCATCCAGCGTAAAACCGAGCGTGGTGCCTACATCGGGAGTGCTTCTGACATGGATGGCATGGCCATGCGCTTCGACGATGTGTTTGCAGATGGCCAGTCCCAGTCCGGTTCCTCCCTTGTCCCTGCTCCGGGCAGCATCGGTTCTGTAGAATCTTTCAAAAATGCGGGTCAGGTGTTCTTCTTCTATGCCGATGCCATCATCGCTGATCTCGATCAGCACATGCTTTTCATCCGTTTTGTATACGCTGGCTACAATGGTGCCATTGGGCTTTCCGTATTTAGTGGCATTCTCCACGAGGTTGATGAGCACCATCCTGATCTTTTCCTTGTCGGCAAAAACGGTGATCGGCGATTCGCATCCTTTTTTGATCAATACCTTCATGTGCTTTTCATTGATCTTGATCGAGAGCGATTCAAACACTTCCCTGATCAGATCCTGGATCACGAAGTTCTGCTTGTACAGCAACTGCTCGCCTCTTTCGAGCCTCGAAATTTCGTCGAGGTCATTCATCAGGTTCACCAGGCGTTCTACATTTTTAGAGGTGTTCTCCAGAAATTTCTTTCTCACCGATAAATCATCCATGGCGCCGCTCAGCAGGGTATCCACATAACCCTGGATCGCAAAGATGGGCGTCTTGAACTCATGGGCAAGGTTCTGGAGGAACTCCTTGCGGTACGCTTCATTCTTTTTCAGTATCTCGATCTCTTCATTCTGCCTTTCGCCCCAGCGCTCCACATCTTCCCTTACTTCATCGATGCTTTTTTGGGGAAGAATGTATTTGAAATAGACCTCTTCTTTTTTGGTGGCCTTGGTTTGATGGATGAGCTTATAAATGAGCTTGATCTTGCGGTAGATGAAAGTCTCCAGCGTAAACAGGATCAATCCATAGCTTCCGCCGAAAACAATGATGAGCGAGCCAAGCCCGATTTTCCAGCTTTCGGTGAGCACCAGTATGCCAAATGAAATAGGAGCAGCCAGCAGGGCTGCCGTGAACGCCGACAATTGTTTTGGAGAAAGATTTTTTACTGAAAACATGAGCGTATTGCTGAATGACCAGGTCATTCAAACCTCAAAGATCAAACTTATATCCCACACCTTTAACAGTGGTTATACAATCCAGTCCCAATTTTTGCCTGATT
>CAYYZJ010000369.1:0-4537 GCA_964475615.1 uncultured Flavitalea sp.
ATGCAGTATCCGGGTTAAGCGACGGAGATAAAATGACTTCGCGCGTGTGGTGGGATAAGGAATGAAGTCTGAGGTCTGAGGTCGGAAGTCCGATGAGGTCAGATATCAGACTTCATCAGGCCTCCGACTTCAGACTTCCGACCGCTACAGCGGCGCCTTATAGTAATTCACTTTCCACAGATCATAACGCCTGAACTGCGTTTGCATCCTCATTGAAAAATCGCTCCAGTTGCGGCTTTCCCTGGGGCTCCACAATACTTCGCTCAATGCGCTCAACCGCGGGAAGATCATGTATTCTACCTTGGCAATATTGGCCATGTATTCAGTCCACACATTGGCCTGCGCGCCGAGTATATACTTTGCTTCGTCGGCGCCGAGCGCAGCGGGCACCGGCTCATAATTGTACACATTTTCTATGGGAAGAAAACCGCCGATGGTCAGCGAATCGTCATTTTTTTTCTGGGCATGATCTAAATAAACATATTGCCCCGGCGTCATAACCACATGGTGATGCTGTTTTGCTGCATCGATGCCGCCTTGTTCGCCGCGCCAGCTCATCACCGTGGCATTCGGGGCCAGTCCGCCTTCGAGGATCTCGTCCCATCCTATGATCGAACGGCCTTTGCTGTTGAGGTATTTTTCTATCCGCTGAATGAAATAGCTCTGCAGCTCATGCTCGTCTTTCAGGTTATTATCTCTGATGCGTTGCTGGCATTTGGGACAGGTCTTCCACCTGTCCTTCGGGCATTCATCTCCACCGATATGAATATATTTTGAAGGAAAGAGCGCGATCACTTCATCGAGCACATCCTGCAGGAACTGAAAAGTGGAATCATTACCGGCGCAGAAAACATCCCTGAAAACGCCCCAGCGCTGCTGAACCTGGTAAGGGCCGCCGGTGCAGCCAAGATAAGGATAGGCCGTTAGCGCAGCAGAAGAATGCCCGGGCATTTCAATTTCCGGGATGATGGTGATATACCGGTCGGCGGCATATTTCACTACATCCCTGATCTCATCCTGGGTATAATAGCCGCAGTGAGGAATGCTGTCGTACGCGGATGTATTGTGGCCGATCACAGTCCCGGCGCGGCAACCGCCCACTTTGGTGAGCAAAGGATATTTCCTGATCTCGATGCGCCAGCCCTGGTCTTCCGTGAGATGCCAGTGAAAATAGTTCATCTTGTGCAGGGCAATGAAATCGATGTATCTCTTTACAAATTCAACCGGGAAAAAATGACGGCCTACGTCGAGATGCAGGCCGCGATAGGCAAAGCGGGGCGAATCAACGATAGTTACCTGCGGAATGGTCAGCGATTTGGAGGGCTCCGCGGGCAATAACTGTATCAGCGACTGAACGCCGTAAAAAACGCCTTCTGCATTATCGCCCGCAATGACCACCTGGTTCTTTTTTACCGTCAACGTATATGCGCCGGGGAGTGAATGGTTCGTTTTACCGTAGCTGAGCACGATCACATTTTTTGTGGCTGCCGTATTCTCGGTTGTGGGTAACCGAAAGCCATATACCTGCTGCAGGTAATCATTGAGGAAGGCAGGCTGGTTCCTGATGTCGCTCGAATACAGCACGATCCTGGTAGATGGCGTGATGGTGAAGGTGCCGCTGCCGGTGGTCAGCGAAACGGGCTTAGGGATGATGGCCGGCTCTTGTGCGATAGACAGCAGCGCCATCAATAAGGCGGTCGATAAGAGGGCTATTCTCATTCGGTTGATTTTTTACAATATTATGTTCATTTCAGGTAATCGTACAATTTTTCGATCGTTCTTTTCGGGTCACTATACAGCTCGTTGTATTCCTTTCTTGCATCGATGCCGGCAATGAGCCGCCCGAACACTTCCTGAAAATTCCGCTTGCCGTTCAGCCTGGCGGCAATGAGCTCGGTGCTGATATTATCCATGTTCAGGCTGGCCGCGGACCAGTCCGGCCGTTTTTCCAGGAATGAATCGACGCCATCTATATCCGACAGCGCATCGCAGAGCGGGAATGCCTTATCCTGGATGATATTGGCGATATTCATGCCGGCAAAAAAAAGGTCTTCGGTAGTGACCAGCTTATAATCGAATAAGGATGGCCGTGAGGAATCGTGCAGAACCATATCGCCCATGAAAAGGATCAGGCTGCAATACCTGAAATCGGGAATATGCCTGAAGAGATGGCAGGCATGCTTCAGCTTGCTGATCTCCGGGATGCTCGTCTCCAGCAGGAAATTCACCCGGTAATTGTTCGGCGTCTGGTCAACGAAAATAAATCCGAATTTTTCAGTGTGCTTTCCCCGCTTGCGGGAAAAAGAAAAGTTCAGCTTATTGAAAACAAATCCTTCCGCCTGCATGATATCGCGGATGGATTGATGCAGATAACTCTGGATATAGGGCATCCATATTTCCAGCCTTGGCGATTGCTCAGTCATAAACAGCTTGTCGGCCCGGCTAAATTATTCAATGTAGGGATTTTGAAAAAATAGTTTCCTGTGCCGTTGCGAACGGCATTTGTTTATGCAATAAAATAGCTGGTTCAGGGAATTATACGCATTCCGATTCAAAACGTTTAAAATCGTCTCTTACCTCATCGTAGAGCCTGCGGAAAGTATCCATGCGTTCCTGCAATGTTTCTCTTGCTGCTGCCTGAACCTGTCCGTCGGATCGCCGGCTTTTGAAAATGGTTTCTACTTTGTGGGGAGAATCGGGAAGGTCGTGTCGCAGTCTGTCGATGACTTCTTTCTGGCAGATAAAGCTGTTCTGGAAATGTTCAACCCGGGCGAGGAGATCTTTGGGCAGTTTTTTGAGAGACATGTTTTCAAGGTGCTGTTCGAAGTAACGGATTTCCTGTTTGGACGAGGAGAGCTCATGTTTCCATGATTGCAACTCCTCCTGGAACTGGTCGATGGATGCTGTTGATTCCATAAGCTTTTATTTTAGATAATAAAATGAAAGAACTTATTACTAATTTAAGGAATATGACTATCGCGAGCAAATATTTATTTCAACAGGGTGTTGCAAAGGCCAGGCGCAGCGGATCGCTCTTGCGGAAATTGCCTATTTTCGGCAATCAATTATCACCATGTTCAACAGGCGAAAATTCCTTCAGTCATCCTTATTAAGTTCTGCCGGCATCATGGCCGGGAAAAAAATAATGGCTTCGGGCCCGGGACTGATCACGGGCAAGCCCATCGTTATTTCCACCTGGGAGTTCGGTAAAGTGGCCAATGCGGAAGCCTGGAAAACACTGGGCAGCGGAGGGCGCGCCCTGGATGCAGTGGAAGCCGGTGTAAAGATTCCGGAAGCCGATCCCAACAATCACAGCGTAGGCTACGGCGGATTGCCCGACCGCGACGGGCGGGTTACGCTCGATGCCTGCATCATGGATGAAAAGGGAAATTGCGGCTCGGTGATGTGCCTGGAGCACATTGTTCATGCCATCTCCGTGGCCAGACTGGTGATGGAAAAAACCCCGCACGTGATGCTGGCCGGCGACGGCGCCCTGCAGTTTGCCCTGACCAACGGATTTAAAAAAGAAAACCTGCTCACGCCCGAAAGCGAGAAGGCATGGAAGGAATGGCTGAAGCAATCCAGGTATGAACCGCAGATCAATATCGAAAACAAACTGTATAAATCATCAAGCGGCGTTATGCCCGGAAGCATAGCCAACCACGATACCATCGGCATGGCGGCTATAGACAGCGCAGGAAACCTCAGCGGCGCCTGCACTACCAGCGGGCTTGCCTTTAAAATGCATGGCCGCGTGGGCGATTCGCCGATCATCGGGGCCGGGTTGTTTGTAGATAATGAGATAGGTGCGGCCACTTCCACGGGCATGGGAGAAGAAGTGATCCGGATCGTGGGTTCGCATACGGTAGTGGAGCTGATGCGGCAGGGTTTATCGCCTGCGGAAGCCTGCAAAAAAACCGTGGAGCGCATCATCGATCGCAATCCCGAAAAAGCAAAGACGGTGCAGGTGGGTTTTCTGGCCCTTGCCAAAAACGGAAGCTTCGGCGCTTATGCCCTGCAGAAAGGTTTTACTTATGCCGTGAAAACTGCGGATGAAGAGAAGATCTATCAGTCGGAAAGTTATTTTTAGTTTACGGTTTACCGTTTTCAGTCTCCGGTCAAGTTCCAGACCGGCAGGCTTCAAAAACGGTAAACTGTAAACCAAAAACTGTAAACTCATTAATGTCTTTTACACTCGAAATATGCTGTTTCAATCTCCAGTCCGCCCTGATCGCGCAGGAAGCAGGAGCGCATCGGATGGAATTATGCGCCGGTCCGGCAGACGGAGGAACCACACCCAGTTTCAGCACCATCAAAACAGCCAGGGAAAAACTGCAGATTCCGCTTTACCCGATCATCCGGAGCAGGGGAGGCGATTTTTTGTTTTCGGAAGATGAATTTCACCTGATGCTGCACGATGTAAAGCTCTGCAGGCAACTGGGCTGCGATGGAGTGGTGCTGGGCATCCTGCAGGCAGATGGAAAAGTAGATAAAAAAAGATGTGCCGCACTTATTGAAGCTGCCTATCCATTAGGCG
>CAYYZJ010000370.1:0-2244 GCA_964475615.1 uncultured Flavitalea sp.
ACCATCAGCGGAGGATGCGTTCGCACAGCAGATATTGATCATGACGGAATGCCCGATCTTTTTGTAGGAGGCAGGTTCAAACCCGGTTTATTCCCGGAATCGCCGGAAAGTATGATACTGAAAAACAAAAGTCGCCCGGGAATGATCCGTTTTGAAAAAGACAGGATGCAGACCGATTCCTTGCTTGCTCATCCCGGAATGGTTACCGATGCATGCTGGCTCGACCTGAATAAAGATGGATGGGATGACCTGATTGTGGTGGGGCAGTTCATGCCCGTTTGTGTTTTTGAAAATCACCAGGGAAAATTAACGGACGAAACAGAAGCGTATGGATTTTCGGATACACATGGCTGGTGGAACCGCATACTGGCCGATGATTTCGATCATGACGGCGATACCGATCTCGTTATCGGCAATCTCGGCACCAATATCCAGTTCAAGGCTTCGGCTGCCGAGCCCATGAGTATCGCCTATGCCGATTTCAATGGAGATGGATTGATCGACCCGGTGCTTTGTTATTATAATCAGGGCAAGAGCTATCCTTATTTTTCGAGAGACGAGATCTTCAGGCAGATGCCTTCCCTCCAAAAGAAGTTTGCACGTTATTCCGATTATGCGGATGCCCAGCTCGAAGATATGTTCAGCACAGAGCAATTATCGCATGCAGGCAGGGTGCAGGTTAAAATGCTTCAGTCGGTTTACCTGAGCAATGACGGAAATAAAAAATGGACGATCAGCCCTTTGCCTGCCTATGCTCAGTTGAGTTCGGTGAACGGCATCATAGCTGAAGACCTGGACAAGGACGGGAATAAGGATATCCTGCTTGCCGGCAATTTCTATCCTTTCCGCACACAGCTCGGGCCCCTGGATGCGGGGATCGGGATGGTATTGAAGGGAGATGGCAAGTCGAACTTTACTGCGCTGCCTTATGCAGCAACAGGTTTGTATCTGCCGGGCGATGTCCGCAACCTCATTAAAATAAAACAGGGAGATCATATTTTGATCGTAACCGCCAAAAACAACGGCCCTTTGCAGGTGATCAGGCTAATGGTGAACCAATAACACAAGCTGCTATGCAGTCAATACTTTATCGCATACAATTTGAACATGATGAAGCTGCTTTCAAGGAGTTTTACAGGGAGCATCTGTTTAAGCTGTTCCAGTTCGCGTTTGCTTTTGTACGCAATAAAGAGCTTTCGGAGGAGATCGTTAACGATGTTTTCCTCAAGCTCTGGCGGAACAGGCATAAGATCAGCGGCATCGGCAATATCAATGTTTATCTTTATGTGGCGGTAAAAAATACGGCGGCCAATTACCTGCGCAGCCTGTCCATCAAAAAGAATATCGACCTGGAAAGCATTGCGGTCAGCCATTTTTATCTAAGTCCTGATCCCGAGCAGGTATTGATCACCGATGAGCTGAAAAAAGCCATCGAGCAATCCATCGATCAGCTTCCGCCCAAGTGCAAGCTTATTTTCAAGCTGGTAAAAGAGGATGGGTTGTCCATCAGCGAAGTGGCGGAAATACTTGGCATTTCATATAAAACAGTGAGTGCCCAGCTCACTATCGCCCTGAAAAAGCTTGAAACCCTGCTTCAGCCTTCGCTCAAAGAATTTCGGGTAAAAATTTGAGTTTCTTTTAAGAAAAACGGCTTGCCTGGCTGTCCTTGATATGCATGGACAATTCAAGGATCATAGAGCTTATTGCCAGGCAAACGGGCAAAACCGCTACGGAAGCAGAACTGCAGGAGCTGAATGATTTATTATCATCCTATCCCCATTATGCCTATCTCAATGAAATCATCCGATCCCTGAAAGGCAACCGCGATCATTCCGAAAAAGATATTCCCAGGGAAGAGCTGGTGAACCAGGGATGGCAGCATCTCGAGGGCAGGCTCAATGAGAACACTGATCTCAGCAGCAATGCCATGATGGGCAGGAAAGCCGGTCTCCTGAAGCTGATATTCAGCGCACGCCGGATGGCTGCTGCTGTGCTTATCCTCCTTTTTGCCGGTGCAACGGTATTCTATCTTAAACATTCCTACAGCAAATCACCGGCCGCTCCGTCGCAAGTGGCAGATACCCGGTATGGCACTACTTCAAAGCTGGTGCTCGCCGATGGAACGCAGGTATGGCTGAATGCAGGCAGCAGGCTCATCTACCCTGAAACATTTACTGAAAACAAAAGGGAAGTGACCCTGGAAGGAGAAGCTTTTTTTGAAGTGACCAAAAATCCGGCTTCGCC
>CAYYZJ010000371.1:0-3840 GCA_964475615.1 uncultured Flavitalea sp.
GCTCGTCATGGCCAACTGGATCTGGAATTATTTCACTTACGATAAAGGCAACCGCCTCATCATCCGTCCTTATGTCCGGGAAGATGATAAGACCGCCAAAAGGATCGTTGCGATGAACGAAGTCGAGTAGCGCTTATAAAACCACTTTATACACCGTGATCTGATGATATTTTTCTCCCGGCTTTAAAATGACCGAAGGGAATTGCGGCTTGTTGGGAGAATCCGGAAAATGCTGCGTTTCCAGGCAAAGCGCGCTGTGCTGGCGAACCGGCTTTCCATCGTGGTTGATGAATTTTCCGTCCAGGAAATTACCGGTATAGAATTGCAGGCCCGGTTGAGTGGTATATACTTCGAGCTTGCGGCCGCTTACCGTGTCCGACAATACGGCAATGCGCTGCAATGAGCTGTCTTTTTTATTGAGCACAAAATTGTGATCATATCCGCCTTTTACGGAATCGATGCGCTCGCCGATGCGGTGCGCCGAAGTGAAATCGAAAGGCGTTCCTTTTACGGATTTGATCTCACCCGTAGGGATAAGCGAAGTATCGACCGGGGTGTAATGATCGGCATCGATCGTCAGGGTATGATCGAGGATGCTTTTGCTTACATCTCCCGTCAAATTGAAATAGCTGTGATTGGTGAGGTTAACGGGCGTCGGCTTATCTGTTTCCGCCTCGTATTCTATCCTGAGCTCGTCATCGTCGGTCAATATGTATTGCACGGTAACATGCAGGTTGCCGGGATATCCTTCTTCCCCGTCCTTGCTCAGGTAATGCAGGGTCAGTGTAGGAACAGTGTCTGCTATGTCCGAAACTTCCCATACTTGCTTATCGAATCCTTTCAGTCCGCCGTGCAAATGATTTTTTCCGTTATTGGCGGCAAGCTGATAGGTTTTTCCATCCAGCCTGAACTTCGCATCGCCGATGCGGTTGGCATAACGGCCCACCAATGCGCCGAAATAAGGAGGTTGGTTAAGATAGCTGGAAAGACTGTCGAAGCCCACTACGATGCTCGTTGCACTGTCGCGCTTGTCGCGCGTAACGAAAGAAGTGATGATGCCTCCGTAATTGCTGATCTTTACTGTTGTTCCTTTTGAATTGGTAAGTGTGTAGAGATTTACTTTTTTACCCTCCACTTCTCCCCAGGGCAACTGGCTGATCCCCGGTTTTACCGCAGCTTCTCCCTTTTTCTCTTTCGGATTTTCGCATGAACCAAGCATACCTATTGTAATTGATGCGAGCAGTAATGAAGTAAATAAATGTTTCATACGGAAGTCGTTTATACTACGGCGAACCACCGAGCCAGCAAACTTAAAAATAAAATGGAGTTATGCAATGCCGAAGCCAATAAAATTTCAGGTCCTGGTCATCCGGCTTTGAAGCGATGCCAGCCTGAACTTCATGCCCTGGCTGGCGTCAATGCTTTTATTGAGGAGCGAATGGACAAACTCCATGAATTCGGGTGTGTGTAACCGTTTCTTTCCTGTTTTGATATCGATGGGAATGAAATTACTCCAAAGGATGGACTTGAGATGCGTCTCTGCCTCATTGGTCATGAGCAGCTCAACCATAAGATGATCTTCCGATGCATCGATGATCGTTGAGCAGATGCAGATCTTTTCATTATACAATGCCGGCTTCAGGTACCTGATCTCATGCGATCCCACTACCCAGCCCAGTCCCTGGCTATAAAAATGATTCAGGTCAAAATCATAAGCTTCTCTCAAATGATCTTCGCGGGCATTCATGAAATAGTCGAGATAGCGCGAATTGTTGAGATGGCCCAACGGGTCGCAATCGGGGAACCTCACGAGATAATATGATTTGGGAGCGATGTTCATACTGCTGTTTTAAACAAAGCTCAACATTTTATCTGCGATTTGGTTCATCTCCTTCCTCCCCTGCTTGCACCGCCTCCTGACGGTCGCGCCGAAGGTGCAGGCGTGGGTCTCGAAGGCGCAGGCGTTGGTCTTGCCTGCTGGTTGAAATTATTGGTACGCATGGTGCCCCTGTCGCGCATCTGGCTTTCGCGGTTCATATTCGACGGAGGCTGCGTTGCGGGCTTCCAGGTTCTGTTCTGGTTGTCGCGCTGATTCCATTGCCCCTGGTTATCGCGCTGGAATACATTTCCCTGCCGGTCTGTAAACACATTATTCGGCTGTCGGCTGGGCCTTGGCGTCGGGTTTGACGGTGCAGGCTGTGTTGAAGGAAGCCTGTTGTTGGGATTGGATGGATTCGTAGTGCCGGGCCTGTTAGAGGGTAGCCTGTTATTAGGATTAGATGGATTGGTATTACCCGGCCTGTTAGATGGCAGCCTGTTATTGGGATTGGATGGATTGGCAGTACCCGGCCTGTTAGACGGCAATCGGTTATTGTTGCCCGGTAGACGGTTACCCGGCGAAGGCCTGCTGATGATCGATGTTCCGGGCCTTCTGTTAATATCGCGGGTAGTTACTCCGCGCTGGTTATTGTACAGGTTGATCCGGCTCGGGCGCGAAGCTGCATAAGCGGGACGCGGACGGTTACCCGGCCTTCCCGGGCGATTGGGGCCATAATATCCTCCTCCTCCCGGACGGTAAGGCGGCCTGTACGGCGGACGATAAGCCGGAGGCCCGAACCATCCGCCATACCATCCTCCCCAGGGTCTTGGGTTGTGCCAGGCGGCATAATTGAAAAAGCCGATGCCGAACCATACGCTCATGCTGAATCCTCTCCAGGGATTATAATGCATGCCGAACCCCCAGGTGAGCGGGCGGGGATAATAATGCCTTCTCCACCAGGGCCGGTAATACCAGCCTGTTCCGTAAACTACCGTTGGGCCATATACGAAGCAGTTGAGATATCCGGGCGTATATCCTACATAAACATAATCGGGAGTGGTTTCATAAATGTATACATAGCGGGTATTGTAAGCAGGACAGCTCGGCGGAATCCTGTCCACATCATGCGGCCGTTCGGCACAAACGCGCCAGGGGCCGTTGGGATTGCTGGATTCAAACCATACCCCGTTTTCCACTGCATAATATTTGGCGTTCTCCAGCAATACTGTCGTTGAACTGTTGGTGGCATACTGCAGGTCGGTTCCTTCAATGTCATCGAAAGAAGGATCGCCGTCATAATCTATCGTAGTCGTGGCGCTGTCGCGGCTAACCTTGGCCGTTTGCGGAATGGAAGCATCGAGCACGGCTTCGCGCGATTCGTCGGTTCCTGCCACGTTGGCCAGCACGGCATCCTTGTCGGAGCCCTCGGGTATCTTGGCATAATCGGGAGGCAGTTGATCGGCCGGAACATAAGTCCATGGCCCGTTCTCCAGCGATTTCGATTTGTACCAGCGGCCGGATAACAGTACATAATTATCCTGCGTGCTAATGTCTTTGAAAATATCATTGTCGGTATTGCTCATATAAAGCAGGCTGGTTCCTTCGACCGATTTGAATTCCGCAGGCCCTTTCGACTGGATCAGCTCGGCCGGTTTGGTGCGCACGATGATGGCCGGAGGAGAAGTGGGTTCTTCCTTGCTTGCAGTTGAGCTGCTGTTGTTTGCAGCATCTTCTTTTTCCTGTTGCTTGATCTGATCGTCGAGCGCCTTGATGCGCTTGGGTAAAGAAGAAATGGATTTCCATCCGGCGGTAATGCTTGCGGAGCTGTACCAGAATTTGCCGGCATAGAGATAATATTTGTTATCGTCCGGATTTTTCACAATTAAAAACGGCGTGTTGTTCACTCTTTCCATTTTCAGGTCATCATCCGTGGAAACGATGGGATCGCCGTCGATCAGCACCAGGGCGGAAGGCTGCGTGGTATAAATGATCTCCGGAGGATCGTTCTTGAGATTGTCGGC
>CAYYZJ010000372.1:0-4290 GCA_964475615.1 uncultured Flavitalea sp.
TTTCCTCATTATTTCCACCTGCTTGATTACTGTCTGGTACAGCATATCCTCCGTAATGGCCGAATCCCTTGGTTCCAGGAGACGGATAAAATTGACGATGTTTACGATCCTGGGCGGCGTTTCAAAAGAACTGAACGTGCAAAGACTGATCAATCCTGCCAGGGTGACTACAATAAATCGCCGGTTAATATTAAGCGTCATCGGGTTCAATTAATCATTGAAGATACCAAGGAGTTCCGAAATATAAGACGCTTGCTCGGTTTCAACCCGTATATAAATATCGTTCAAAAAAAATATTCATTCACTCTGCCTTCAACACGTTTACCGGGTTTGCCATTGCAGCTTTCACCGCCTGCAGACTAACCGTAATCAATGTTATACATGCGATGCCTGCGCCTGCGATCACAAAAACCATAGCGCCGATATTGGTGCGATATGCGAAATGCTGAAGCCATGCATGCATCGCCCACCAGGCGACCGGGAAAGCAATGATGACAGCGATAATGACCAGCCTGAAAAAATCTGTCGACAACATTATCGCAATATCACTCACAGATGCGCCCACCACTTTGCGGATGCCTATCTCCTTCTGCCTTTTTTGCGCAGTGAAAGCAGCGAGGCCGAATAATCCAAGGCATGAGATGATTATCGCAATACCGGCAAAATATCTCGATAGTATCGAGACCCTTTGCTCACTTGCATAGAGCGCCTGGTAATCTTCATCCATAAATTTATAATCGAAGGGAAGCCCCGGGTTATATTTTTTGTACAAGGATCCGATGCCCGCAAGCGTGTTTTTTTCTGTGCCCGCTTTTATCTTCACAACAATGTTGGGCATGTTCTTTCTGTAGGAAATAAAATAAGGGCCGACTTTGTTGTATATGCTTTCATAATTAAAATCTTTCACAATGCCGATGATATGCTGCTTTAATCCCCATAATTGCACAGGCATGCCGATCGGGTTTTTAAGATGCATCATTTTAATAGCGGTCTCGTTAAATATCACGCCGGCTGTGTCGGAGGGGAAGTTTTTATTGAACGACCGGCCTTCTTTCATTTGAAGGCCCATGGTTTCTATAAAATCAAAATCCACGTAGTTGCCATTGAACTCGATCTGTTCTGTTTTCCCTTCCCAGTCTATGCCGCCTCCGCCACTGTGGTTACCTAATAAATCCCCTTCCATATTGGTGGCATTCACAACACCGGGTATTTTTTTAAGCTCTTCAATAAAAGCCTTTTCATTCCTGTCAATGCTGCCATCGTTCAGAAAGTGAATGATATTATCTCTGTTGTAACCGAGATTTTTATTTTGTATCAGTTCCATTTGTTTGTAGACAACGATAACCGATATGATCAATACCACTGAAATAACAAATTGAAAAACCACAAGCCCTTTACGCACCAGCGATTCGCCTGCCGTTGTTTGCAGCTTGCCTTTCAATACAAGCGCGGCTTTAAATTTAGAAAGGTATAATGCAGGATAGCTGCCGGCTAAAAAACCGGTTATCACAGTTATCGCCAGGATGGCTGTAATGACAGATGCGTTCATCGACAGACTTAATTGTTTACCGGTTATCTCCCTGAAAGCAGGCAACAAGGCCATCACCATCCCTATTGCCATGATGAGCGAGAAAAATGCCATCAGCATCGACTCTCCGATATATTGCCAGGCGATCATGGCCCTCGATGCGCCAACTACTTTCTTTATGCCGATCTCTTTCATTCTCCCGGCGGCTCTTGCCGTGCTGAGGTTCATGAAATTGATACATGCTATTATCAATATAAAAACGGCAATGACCGAAAACAGTCTTACATAATCTATCCTGCCGCCTGCTATCTTTCCGTTTTCGTAGTGGTTATGCAGGTATTTGTTGGAATATTTTTGTAAGAACAGGCTGCCGACCCATTTCCGGTCTTCACTGCCGTCCTTAAATTTCGCCTTGATGAAATTTTCGAGTTTTTTATTCAACTGATCGGCGTCCACATTTTTTTTAAGGAGTATATATGTTGAAGGATCGTTGCTGTTCCAGCCGATATCATGGTTAATGGTCGAAAAATACATGTCGTGCGTGAACAATACTTCAAACTTCATTGAAGAAGCTTCCGGCACTTTAAAAATTCCCGACACTTTGTATAAACCGTTAATGCCTTTTGGAGCGCCTGCGCCTTTATCCCATGTTACCGTTTTGCCGATAATATCGGTCGTATGGAACAATTTCATTGCGAGATCCTCGCTTAAAAGCACATTTATTTTATCATTCAGCACCGCATCCTTATTTCCTTTTAGGAGCGGGAAAGAAAATACGTTAAAGAAATTTTTGGTCGCATAAATTTCGTTTGCCTTTAAACGGGTATTGCCCGAAGACAATATGCCGGTCGATTCATCCCAGTAAGGAAATCTTACCACGGCAACATCCTGCGCTTCCGGCACCTCTTTAAGCAAGGCATCGCCGAGCAGGTCTGAGGTATGTTCAGAAACGCCTATGCTTCCGTCGCCCTGCAGCCCCTTTTGCAGCACCTGATATAGCCTGTCGCCATTAGCATGAAATTTATCCATGCCGGTTTCATCTGCTACCCATAAATAAATCAAGAACGCGCAGGTAAGTCCTGTTGCCAGGCCCAATAAATTCAGCAGCGTAAAGCGCCGGTCTTTCATGATATTGCGCAACGCGATCTTCAGGTTATTTTTGAACATATAAACAGTTTTTAGACGGTGAGCTATATGATCACAAAGTCAATGTTGCATAAAGATGGTGAAATGTTGCTTTTAACCGGTTTGGTGAAAAGCCAAATTGCTCTTAAACCGCAGGAAAGATATACTGCATGTAATAATTGTTTGAAAAAATGCTGATAAATGCTATTTTCGCCCGTCAAAGTTCTTTTTGGATTCTTCTTCAAGCAGTAACGGTCCCCGGATAATACCGGGGTTAATAGGGAATTGTGTGTAAATCACAAGCTGTCCCGCAACTGTAAGTAATATACGCGTTTTTACCGTTAATATCCACTGTTCCGCCCGGCGGAATGGGAAGGATGGTAAAAATATTACAAGCCAGGAGACCTGCCCTACTGCATTGGCAATGCTTTCGTGGAATGAAGCACACTGTCAGGTTGATGAACAGGTTTTTTGTACAGGAGCAGCGGCTTCTGTTCTATTTTCCGCGTTCCCCTCACTTCTTCCTCTCATAAGGCATTGTGAAGTTTTGCAAGAGCTTTTACAGATTTTATTATCATTTAAAATTGTAAAGAATGCAAATGCACAATTTAGGCTACCCGAGGATTGGCAGCCGGCGGGAGCTGAAAAAAGCCTCCGAACAATACTGGGCAGGCAAATTGCCTGTTGAACAGCTATTGCAGGCCGGTAAAAATATCCGGCAACAGAACTGGATATTGCAAAAAAACGCCGGCATCGATCTTATTCCCTGCAATGATTTTTCATTTTACGACCAGGTGCTGGATACCAGCCTGATGGTCGGAGCTATTCCGGAAAGATATCATGAGTTCATTGAACAAAAGCAGGTTTCCGATATCGATCTGCTTTTTGCCATGGCCAGAGGCTACCAGAAAGACGGATACGACCTCACCGCCATGGAGATGACAAAATGGTTTGATACCAACTATCATTATATTGTTCCCGAATTTACCGCCAACCAGCAATTCAGCCTGTACAACAAAAAAGTGATCCATGAATTTGCAGAAGCCAGGCAGGAAGGATTTGCCGTAAAGCCGGTGCTGCTCGGCCCGGTATCGTATCTATTGCTGGGAAAGGAAAAAGAAGAAGGCTTTCATCGCCTGGAACTGATCGACCGGTTATTGCCTGTTTATCTGGATGCGCTGAAAAGGCTGGACAATGCCAGGGCTTATTATATTCAATTTGATGAACCCTGCCTGTCGCTCGACCTCAGCGCACAAGAGCAAAAAGTATTCGTCAAGGTCTACCGGGAGATAAAAAACAATTTTCCCCAACTGCATATCATACTTGCCAGTTATTTCGAATGCTACGGGCAAAATCTGAAAACCGTATTGAGCTTGCCGGTAAATACCATTCATCTCGACCTGGTACGCTGTCCTTCACAGCTCGGCGATATCCTGGCCACTGATTTTGTAAGAACCAAAACGCATCTGTCGCTGGGCGTGGTGGATGGCAGAAATGTCTGGAAGAATGATTTTCAGCATTCACTCTCCCTGATCAATAAAGCTGTTGACCGGATCGGTGAAGACAGGATCTGGATAGCACCGTCCTGCTCTCTGCTTCATTCGCCATGTGATCTTGATCTGGAAACAGATGAAAAT
>CAYYZJ010000373.1:0-5197 GCA_964475615.1 uncultured Flavitalea sp.
TATTCTTGTCGTTTTTGGTAATTACTTCAAGAGCCACTTCAAAATTAGCATTATTTTTTTCGTCTTCAAAATGAACATAGTACTTCAGGAAAGTCATCAAGCTTCTAACCTTGGTTATTGGTATTTTCCGGTTTAATAGCGCCCTAGCCAGGTTCAGTTTTTCTTTCAGCAATTCCTCTTCGCTTAATTTTCCTTTCTTTAATGCCAGCAGCACAATGCATACGATCATTGCAAAAGGATTCGGATTATCAAGAAGCTGCTTTTCGTCCTGATCTCTTATCTTATACATATTGAAAGTATAAGTAAATGAAGTGCCCATGAAATCATAATGAAAGGCAGAGGGTCTGAAGGATTTGTAGTTATCGGTGAGAATGGCAATAGCCGTAACCGGCTTGCGGTATCTTTCAAATATGCGGTAAAAATAAATGAACATCCTTTCGCTGAAATGCTTGTCGAGATAACCCTGCACTTCTATATGCAAAAGCATCCATTGTTCCTTGCCGCTATGCGTGAACACTTTCACCAGTTTGTCTACTGATTTGGGTTCTTCCAGTTCTTCTGCAGGAAACAGTTGGTTCAGCTCTTTATCCAGGAACTGAAACCCCTTGCTCATGTCGAACTGTTCATCTGCATCTGGGACAAAGAAGCGGAGAAAATCATCGAACACATTTTCCAGGATGGCTTTCCAGAGTGTATCATCTCTCCTCATTACCCAATTTACCTGGATTGAAGACGGCAAAAAAGGGTAAATCACCCTATTTATGCGGTTTAATGACCCTAGGGTTGTGAAAAAAACTAACATTAATGGTTTACCCAATTACTCATGCTATTTGCGCTATCATCGCATCTCTTTGGCAACTTGAGAGAGAGAATATAAGTCCTGTCTTTTATGCTATGCAAAGGATTATTATATTTGGTTTAATATATCACCCATCATAATACCCTAAAGTGAACCAATTTGCCCTAACCTGTTTCTTCATTCTTTTTCTGACCGGCTCATTTTCACAAAAAAGGATACCGGTTACAACCGGGTTCAATCAATTAAGTGAAAATCCCCGGGAAATCATAAAAGCGAATCATATAAAAAAAGAGATCATTTATTGGTATGATCCTAATAAAAAGAAATGGGATGATTCACTGCCGGTTGCTATAATAAATTTTGATCGCGAAGGACGTACGGTAAAGATAAATAAATACACCGACGAGCGCATGCTGTCCGTTATCGACACTTTTATATATGACGAGAAGGAAAAATTAAGTAAAGCGTTTTCTTTTAATGTTTCTTCAGGCAACGACGTAAAGATTCGGGAATATGATTACGACAGTTCGGATCACATCATTACCCGCTACGAGTATAACAAAGATAAAACCTACCTTATTATACAACGGGAACATTTCAATGACAGGAATCAGCTTTTACAGGTTGATCTCAACATGAAAAGCAATGATCAACTTTATTTATATAAAAAGTATTCTTATAATGATTCCTTTAATCTGGACAGGGTAGATGCTTTTGACAGTAACGGCGTATTAAGCTATTCCTATCTGTACGAATATGATACGGTAAAAAAAACAAAAACGGTATTTCTGGAAAATCAAATTGGCCGGAAGGAAGATGGCAAATACTTTTACAATAATATCGGCCAGTGTGTCAAATATAAAAGTTTTTCTATGAAGGTGGGTGTTCTGCCGGAGGGCACGGCAAGATTTGTATTGGAGATCATTGATGAGAACCAGTATAATAACGATGGAACATTATTTCAACAAACTACGAAAAACAACGGAAAGAAAATAAGCATCAAGAAACACTATTATTACAGGTAGGCTTTTGATTTCGGGCGCATGATATTCCAAAATCCCTTTTTAGTAAGAAGGCACAGTCTTCCGGCGAAAACGCTCCCGCTACCTTAACTTTATAAAAACCTCCCGAGATTGACCCTGACAACCAAACTTCAATACAAAAATTTTGAACCTGGTGAATTTATTGAAATAAAAAAGCGGACAGCCGGTGAAACCATTGACCTAATCGAACATTTTCCATGGGAAGAGCAGCGGGAAGACATACGGATGAGTTTAACCAATCTTTCTGTAACAATCGAAGGCAATAACGGCAGCTTTCTTAAACTGGCCTTGTATTATAACAGAAAATTTGTACTGCATTATTTTGCAAATGGTCAACTCTATACAAGAAGTTTTATCCGGTATAGAGACACTTATCCATACATAACATCATTCTTTGAAGCCCCCGTTTTTGATCTCAGCGGTTTCAAAAAAGAAAATACCTGGATGCAGTGGAACAGGATCCATTTTGTGACCCGGGACTTTCATTATTTCCTGACTTCCCGGAAAATCTGGTACTTGCTGTATACAAGCGGCATTAATCTGGCGGCTCCTGTTTTTATAATTATAATGATGATTGTTTTACCAAACCAAATACCGATATCCGGCCTGATTGTAATTACGTTATTCTGTTTTGTGGCATGCGGATTTAATCTGATCTTATTTTTTAATTATCTCCGGTTCGCCAGAAATAAAATCCTGATCATGTCAAAAGGGAACGATCTTTTCTGTTTTGGAGATAAGAATAATCCTGATCAATACAACAAGAAGGATATTGACCAGGTTTTTATCTATCGCAGCCGCGGATACAGAAACCCCATTAATGCTTTTGCTGTCGTTGAAATACTGTTTAAAAACGGCATGCAGATCGATATTCCCAATATTTTAGTTGATGAAAGCGCTTTGAAGGATAAATTGTTTGAATATCCACAAACGGAAATGAATTCAACGATTCCGACTATAAAATCAATTTCCATCTAAAACAGGAGCAGCAGGCTCCGCGTGCACAATCCTTCTGATCGTCTTCTCATACTTCCGGTTCATCACAAACATGTACTTCCTGAATCCATAACCGCCTGCGGTGAACAGTTTGCGGTGACCGAACCAGACGATGGGAGCAACGGCAAAGAAAAAGAACTTGTAAAAATTGCCGTGAATAAAGCGCCAGGGAAAAGATCTGCTTTGAAAAATGATCTGCAGCCTTTCGTATTGGAATTCGATATGATAGGCCTCATCGATGAGGATGTCGGTGCAGATCTGTTTCAACAAGGTGCAGCCGGTTGCATTCTTCAGGGCCTGGTAAAAAATCTGGGCTGCGCTCTCCACAACAATAACGGCAAGCGTCCAGATCTCCATGCTGGTATTGAAATAGCGGACTTTCCGGAACAAGGTATCTCCCCAATCGCTTTTCAGTCTTGGCTTTCCGACCCGGTCGAGGTAGCGGCCGAGGTTATTGCCGTGCTTCTGCTCTTCTTTGATGAACAGCGCGACGGCTTCCAGGTATTCCGGATCGTTGATCTTACCGGCATGCAGGGCGGCGGCGCGAAGCAAGTGCCGGCCATCGGAGGTTTCGCCGAGTTGCCAGGCCTGCAGGGAATACAAAATGGTGGAAAGTTCTTTTTCAGTAAGAACGGGACTTAGCTCCCAAACCACACGCTGATTTTTAAGGTTGGATGTGAAATGATTGATCCAATAGCTGCTGGATTTCATGATTGTCATTTAATTTAAAAGTGCTTTGTATTTCAAAGTAATTAAGAATTTTTTGGATTTCAAAATATAATTGAGGTTGGAAGTCGGAGGTCTGAGGTCGGAAGTCTGACGTCGGAAGCCTGAGGTTGGAGGCCGAAGTCTGAGGTTGGAAGTCTGAAGTCTGAAGTCGGAAGTCTAAGGCCGGAAGGCGGAAGCCTGATGAAGTACGATATTCCGATCTCATCAGACCTTAGCTCCCCGGAGTTGAAACAGGAGCAGCCTCATCATCCGTATCCTCCGTTTCTTTCAGATCTTCCTTGCTTCTGCCGAGCTTGATCTTTGGATTTTCCGAACTGCCGGTGATGCTTATGGGAATTCCGATGATGCCTAGCGGCGGCAAGCCCAATCGCATTTTGAAATTGATCTGGTTGTCGAAAGAACTTTGCCCCTCTATCCTGATGCGGAAGCCGGCTGTTTTGAATTTAGTGCGTTCGAGCGTGATGATATTGTTCTTGATGCTTGTCTTGAGGTCTATCTTGGAAAGATCGGGATCCTTGAGCCCTTCTTTCTCCGTTTTGCTGCCTACCGCATTGAGCAATTTCAGGCCTTTTACTTTTACACTCTTCACCGAAACCACACCGCCTCCCGTCAGGGAAGGATAAATGGGATACATATCCGCATTCAGCTTCCCTTTCAAATTGTAATCAATCGAAATAATGCCTTCGGCTTTTCCGGCAGAAGTGAACAGGTCATGAAATAATTTTACTTCATTATAGGCGCGCTTCACATCAAAATCCCTGGCCTGCAAATGATATTCGAAATAGGCGCGCGTGGGACTAAGATGATTGTACAATCCATCCATATTCACCTGGCAGCCGATGAGGTTGAAGCCGGTCTGGCTTAATTTCACCTGTGCATTACTGATAGTAAGGCCGCCATTGAAATTTTTTATGTCCAGCCCGTTATAAGAAACCGTATTGGCGCTGGCTTTGATGATGAGGTCGAGATTGGAGGGGATCATCACCACGCCGGTACTGCTGCCGGTTGAAGAAGCCTGAACGATTTTGGTCTCCGGTTTGGGATCGCTGTTCCTGGCGGCAGGCGCGAATGCGGTGAATTCATCTACCGAAATATAATCCGCATTCAGATTAAAGTTGCCGCTGAGCTTTTCATTCCTGCTTAAAAAATAATTGATCACATTGGAAAGGTATCCGTCAAGCCTCAGGTCGGATTTTCCATACCTGGCCTGGAACTGGTCGAACCACATTTTATCCTGCCGGAAGCTGAACAGTCCCTGTTTGATCAAAAAAGGCATGGGAAAATATTCATGCGATACCTGGATATTTTTCAGCGCTATGGTGCCGGAATTGTGCAGGCTGGCATATCTTCCCTGCGTGGCATCGCTCTGGCGGCCTTTGAGCTGCACATTGGCTCTGGCATAACCGTTCACGCCGATGCCCTGCATGGCAAACACCTGGTATATCTTCCCGATATCGATCTCGCCTTTGGCCTGTATATCGTACAATACATCATCGAAATGCTGCAGCGATGCTTTTACCGTAAACGGCTTTCCTTCAAACTCGAATGAAGCAGGCTCTATGAATACCTGCAGGTCTTTCAGTGTGCCGCTCGCATCGGAAGCTTTTGCACTGACCTCGATATGCTCTAT
>CAYYZJ010000374.1:0-2691 GCA_964475615.1 uncultured Flavitalea sp.
GAACTTACCAGATACAGCTTGTGAGCGGAAGCGACGGCAATACGATCGTCGATGAATGCGGACTGACGACGCCGCCTTCCAGCCTCAGTTTTGAAACCAGCGATACGGTATCTGCACAGTTCGATTACCAGCTTCATTACGGATGCCGGTACGATACGGTCTTTTTTTCCAATTACGGAGGCAATGGCATCAATCAATGGCAATGGGATTTCGACGACGGGTATACCGGATCGCTGCGGGAAGAAGAGATTGTTTATGCTGTGTTCGGGCAAAAACAGGTGCAGCTTATTGTATCGAACGGCGTTTGCAGCAGCACTTCTTCACAAGTGATTTCGCTGGACAATGAGCTGAAAGCCGCGTTCAAAGTGCCCGACACATTATGCCCTGCAGATAAAGCCGTTTTTACCGACAGCAGCATCGGCAAGATCGTGAGCTGGAACTGGAGCCTGGGAGATGGCAGCATCAGCGCCAGGGAAACACCTGACGATCATGCCTATCCGAACACAGGCCGTGAAGCTGTTTATACTGTAACCCTTATTGTGCAGGACAGCCTGGGCTGCAGGAATACGGCCTCGCAACAGGTAAAAATATTACGCAGTTGCTTCATCACGGTACCTTCTGCATTTACTCCCAATGGCGACGGACGCAATGACTATCTCTATCCGCTCAATGCCTTCAAGGCCGATAACCTGATATTCCGGGTGTTCAACCGTTATGGTCAACTGGTATTTGAAACCAGGAACTGGGGGAAGAAATGGGATGGCACCATCAATGGCGTGCCACAGGCCACCGGCGCTTATGTGTGGATGCTTGAATATACTGACAGGGATACGGGAAAAAGATATTTTTCCAAGGGAACGACGGTGCTGATCAGGTAAAAAGTGTACAGTTTATGGTCTACAGTTTACAGTTCATATATTTGAACCATCATGCTAAATTTCAGATGGTAGACTGAAAACTGTAAACTATAAACTGTAAACTACTTTATGACCCCGGAAAGGCAGGAGCGTTTGCTTCGCGTGCTCAACCAACGCCAGAACGATATTACCGTGGTGCTGGAAAATGTGTTCGACCCGCATAATATTTCTGCGGTTATGCGTACCTGTGATGCGGTCGGCATACAGGAGATCTATGTGCTGAATACACGGATCGGGCCGCATAAGAAATGGGGCGCCAAAAGCAGCAGCAGCGCCGATAAATGGCTTACCATCCATCAGTACGGCGATCCTCAGTCCTGCTTTGCCGAATTGCGGAAAAAATACAGCCGCATCATGACCACCCATCTCAGCAGCGGCGCCATCTCCTTATATGAAATGGATTTCAGCCGAAGCATTGCCCTGGTTTTCGGCAATGAGCATGAAGGCGTAAGCCCGGAGATCAGGGCCATGGCCGACGGCAATTTCATCATTCCGCAGGTTGGCATCATCAGATCGCTGAACATTTCCGTAGCCTGCGCGGTTACATTATATGAAGCTTTCCGGCAAAAAACAACCCTGGGGCATTATGCAGAGCGAAAGCTGCCTGATGCGCAGTTCAACAGCCTGCTGCAGGAATGGGGATTCAGGGAAGATGATCTTTAAAAAATTTTTATGAAATATCCGGCGATCATATTTGCGCTGTTTGTTCTTATGATGACTGCTTCCGCACAGGAGATCAAAAAATGGAAGATCGGCGATCTGCAGGCTTATATTCAGCACAGCGATCATCCGCTGGTGGTTAATTTCTGGGCAACTTATTGCGGGCCCTGTGTACAGGAGATCCCTTATTTTCAGTCGACCGTGGCAAAATACAAAGGAGCCGAACTCCTGCTGGTAAGCCTTGACCTGCCTGATTATTATCCTCAAAAGATCGATTCTTTTGCAAAGGACAAGCATTTCACGGCGCCGATCGCCTGGCTGAATGAAACGAATGCAGATGAGTTCTGTCCTAAAATCGATCCGAAATGGTCGGGCGCCATTCCATCCAGTTTATTCGTCAACAATAAGACCGGGCATCGCCGCTTTTTTGAAAGGGCGCTTAGCAGGGGAGAAGTGGAGGAGAATATGAAAGCGTTGCTTGGTGAATAGGGAATAGAAAATAGAGAATAGTTTTTTCTTTTCCATTCTCTATTTTCTACTTACTATTTTCTACGCTCTCTTAATAGAGCATCCTACTGACCGTGTTTCCTTCACTGAAACGGCTTTCCCTTCCAGCATTTCATCGATGGCTTCCTTGAGATGATGGCGCTTAACGGAATTGATATCGTTCGGGCTGTCGTCGATGGCGCCATGATAAACCAGCTTGCCGTTCTTGTCGAACAGGTAAACTTCGGGCGTGCGGCTGGCGCCGAAAGCATCGGCCAGCTCATTGTTCTTATCCACAGCATAGTACCATTGATATTGCTGATCTTTTGCGTACGACTGCATATCGGCCAGGGAATTGCCGTTGTTGCGGTCGCCTTCGTTGGAGTTCAGCAACATCACGCCGACATTTTTACCCAGTGCATAGCTGCAGATCTCTTTGGTGCGCGATTGATTTCCTTTCACCACCGGACAGGTATTGCAACTGAACATTACCAGCAGGCCATTCTCCTTGCGTGCATCCTGCAGGGAAACCTGTTTTCCGGAAATATCCGTCAGCTTTTTGTCTGCCTTGGGCAATGCTGCACCGATAGGAAGGCTGGTTGTCCTGAACAGGGAAAAGGAAGAGATC
>CAYYZJ010000375.1:0-3699 GCA_964475615.1 uncultured Flavitalea sp.
CTGGGAGCATCCCGATGAGCTCGTGTTCTCCCCCTCAAGGCCGCTTTCTCCGGCAACCAGCTTCAAGGCCGTGCTGAAAAGCGATATCCTGCAATACAGCAAATACGATAAGATCGGCGGCCCGGATAATATTTCCTTTCATACTCCTGACCTGAAACTCGATAATACCAACAGCTCCTGGGTAATGCAGGATGAATCGGGCAATACTGCCGTGCCGCAGATAGATCTTTATTTCAATTATCCCGTTGACCCCAACAGCCTGAAAGAAAAACTGAAAGTGGAGATCGGGGGACAAACACAGAACTATACGCTTCAAACCTTATCGGCCGACAATAAGATCTCCCTTCGCCTGCTGAATGTAAAGATGCAGGATGAAGACTATGAAACCAAGATCAGCATCGACAAAGGGCTTATCCCGCAAGGCGGCAGCAATGGAACCGGCGAGGCTTCCGTCAGCACATCCGTCATTCCATCTCCATACATACTTCGCATCAACGACGTGAGCACCGAACAGGATGGAGCGGGAGCATCTGTGAAAGTAAGCACGAGCCAACAAGTGCCGGTTACCGGACTGGCTTCTTTCATTAAGTTCGATCCTGCCGTAAAATTCACCGTTGAGCCGCAGGATGACGGCTTTCTGATCCGCAGCGATCATTTCGATATCGAAAAATCATACTCGCTCACCATTTCAAAAGGACTGCGCGGGCGCATCGGCGGCGTGCTGCGCGAGGATTATCTGAACAATATCGCTTTCGGCCAGCTCGAACCTTCCATCAGCTTTGCCAACGGTAAAAGCATTTACCTGGCCGGAAGAGGAGAAAAAAATATTGAAGTGAAGATCGTGAATGTGCCCAGGGTGAAAATTGTAGTGTCGAAAATTTATGAGAACAATCTGCTGACGGCGCAGCGCTACGGCTATTACCCGAAAGAAACATCCGGAAATGATGATGGAGGATATGCAGGGGATGATAATGCAGACATCAGTCCCGGCGATGTATTTTATGAGCAGGAGGTCGATACGCGCACGCTGCCCAAATACGGAAGCAGCCGCGTTTTCCATTTCAATATCGACGACAAGCTGCCGGCCTTCAAAGGCATCTATCATATCCTGATCCGCTCCACGCAGGATTATTGGGTGAGGGACAGCCGCTTCGTATCCTTATCCGATATCGGCCTCATCGCCAAAGAAGGAAAGGAAAGCATAACGGTCTTTGCCAATTCGCTGCAGAATGCCTCCGGCATCCAGGGCGTAAACCTCGTTGCCTATGGCGCTAATAACCAGGTATTGGGAATGGGCACCACTGATGCAGAAGGCATGGCTGAGATCGCATACTCACGGAAGGAGTTTGCCGGGTTCCGCCCGGCCATGATCATTGCCAAAACCGCAGATGATTTCAACTATCTCCCGTTCAACAGCACCAAAGTAAATATGTCCAGGTTCGAGACCGGCGGCAAGTATGGCAACAGCACGGGATTGGACGCGTTCATTTATGAAGAAAGGGATATCTACCGCCCCGGGGAGCGCATAAACTTCTCCGTTATACTCCGCGACAGGCAATGGAAATCGCCCAGCGAAATTCCCCTGAAGCTGAAATTCCTCCTGCCCAATGGAAAAGAGCTCAAGACCTTCCGCAAGAATACCAATGAACAAGGCTCGCTGGAAGGAAGCGTGGATATTGCAGAGGCCGCCATCACCGGCAGCTATTCGCTGGAAGTGTATACCTCGAACGATATCCTGCTGGCATCACAGCCTTTCCGCATCGAAGAGTTTGTGCCCGACAGGATCAAGGTCACCGCCAAGCTCGATAAGGAATTTCTGGCTCCCGGCGATCTTGCCCGGCTCGATATCCATGCCGTGAATTTTTTCGGGCCGCCTGCAGCCAACCGCAATTATGAATGCGAGATACAGGTAAAGCAGAAAGTGTTCCGGCCAAAAAAATACGGCAATTATGATTTCAGCCTGGCCAATCAAAATTCATTTTTCGATAAAGTGGTGAAAGAGGGAAAGACCGACGACCAGGGCGATGCGCATGAAAAATATGAAGTGCAGTCCATGTTCAGTAACCTGGGATTGCTGCAGGCCAATTTCTTTACCACTGTATTCGATGAAACGGGCCGGCCCGTGAGCCGCGGCGTTTCTGCCGACATCTTCACCCAGCCTGTTTTCTTTGGCATAGCCGACGACGGCTATGCTTATTTCCCGCTCAATCAAACCGTGAAATTTCCCCTCATTGCATTGGATAAAAATGAAAATGTGCTGAACGGCGCACAGGCGAAAGTGGATGTGGTGAAGCATGAATACAGAACGGTGCTTACCAAAAGCGGCGCCTATTTCCGTTATGAATCGCAGAAAGAAGACAAGCTGCTGGCATCCGCAACCGTAACGGTAAGCGGCGAAAACACCTTGTACTCATTTGTGCCGCGCTCCACCGGCGATTATGAACTGCGTATATCTGTTCCCGGCGCCAACAGCTATGTAAGCAGGAGCTTTTACAGCTATGGCTTCTGGGGCGGCGAAAGCAGTTCCTTTGAAGTGAACAATGAAGGCCATATCGATATCGAGCTCGATAAAGCCGCTTATAACGTTGGCGAAACCGTGAAAGCGCTTTTCAAAACGCCTTTCAGCGGTCGCATGCTGGTGACCATGGAAACCAATAAAGTAATCTCACACCAATATATAAACGTAGAAAAGCGCAGCGCTTCCCTCGACCTGAAACTGACTTCCGAAGAAGTTCCCAATGTATACATTACGGCAACACTGATCAAGCCGCACGGCATATCGGATATTCCGCTGACCGTTGCACATGGGTTTGAAAATGTGAAGGTGGAAGAAAAAGAAAGAAAGATGCCTGTGGAGATCATCGCACAAAAATCCGTCCGCTCGCGAACGCACCAGAAAGTAAGGGTGAAGGCTGCAGCCAACAGCATGATCACGCTGGCTGCGGTGGACAATGGCGTGCTGCAGGTTTCCGGTTTTGAAACGCCCGATCCCTACAATTATTTTTATGCCAAGCGCGCCCTGGAAGTGAACGCTTATGATATCTATCCCCTGCTCTTTCCCGAAATAAAAGCGCAGCTCAGCAGCACCGGCGGCGATATGGAAAAAGAAATGGCCAGGCGTAATAATCCCATGCCTGCAAAACGTTTCAAGATCGTATCGTACTGGAGCGGAATCAGGCAGGCCAATGGAAGCGGCGAAGCGGAATTTGAATTCGACATTCCGCAGTTCTCCGGCGAGCTGCGGCTGATGGCCGTTGCCTACAGGAACGAAAAGCTCGGCGCTGCCGACGCAAAAATGACCGTTGCCGACCCCATCGTGCTGAGCACGGCATTGCCGAGATTTTTAAGTCCCCGCGATACGGTCTCCGTTCCGGTAACCATCACCAATACCACATCCAAAGCAGCCAATGCAACAGCTTCATTGAAATTGAGCGGAGCGCTGGCTTCTGCAGGAAGTAATCAACAGACCATAAAGCTCGAGCCTAAGAGCGAAAGCAGGGCGCTGTTCCAGGTTATTGCCGAACCGGTCATGGGCACAGGAAAAGTAACGGTGGAAGTGAACGGCATGGGAGAAAAATTCACCGACGAAACGGAGATCAGCGTGCGGCCTGCTTCTTCCCTGCAAAAGATCACGGGCAGCGGATCCGTCAATGGCGGCGCTTCGCAGGAGATTGCGTTCGGCAACAATGATTTTATTCC
>CAYYZJ010000376.1:0-1696 GCA_964475615.1 uncultured Flavitalea sp.
CACCTTCCTCGATCCGTTCATCGAAGGATCCTGGATGACCAGGCACAATGGCAAATACTATCTGCAGTATGCTGCTCCCGGCACGGAATTCAGCGGATATGCCGATGGCGTGGTAGTGGGCAAGAAACCGCTGGGCAACGAGTTTACCCCTCAGCCCGATCCGCTTTCATTCAAACCAGGCGGCTTTGCCAGAGGGGCGGGACATGGCGCCACTTTCATGGACAAATGGAACAATTACTGGCACGTGAGCACCATAACCATCGCCGTCAAAAACAATTTCGAGCGGAGAATAGGCATCTGGCCCGCAGGCTTCGACCAGGATGATGTCATGTACTGCAATACTTCATTCGGCGATTACCCGCATTATCTTCCTTCTGAAAAAACAAAAGACCTGCCCAACGGCGGCTTCACCGGCTGGATGCTGCTGAATTATAATAAGCCGGTGCAGGTTTCGTCTACCCTTGGCAGTTATAATGCCAATAATGCGGTGGATGAAAGCATCAAGACCTATTGGAGCGCCGCCACCGGCAATAAGGGAGAGTGGATTCAAACCGATCTCGGCAAGGTTTGCACCGTAAATGCCATCCAGATCAATTATGCCGATCAGGATGCGGAATTCCTGGGGAAGCAGACGAATATCTATCATCAATACAAATTATATCAGTCAGTCGATGGCAGGAAATGGGAGCTGCTGGTCGATAAAAGCAGTAACCACACCGATATTCCTCACGATTATATCGAGCTGCCGCAGCCAATACAAACCAGGTATCTCAGGCTTGAAAACATCCACATGCCAACCGGTAAATTTGCCATCAGCGGATTCCGCGTATTCGGCAATGGCAATGGCGGCAAACCCGCGCCGGTAAAGGATTTCACAGTGCTGCGAACAGAAAAGGACAAAAGAAGCGCATGGATCAGATGGCGGATGATGGACGATGCATACGCCTACAATATCTATTTCGGCACCGACCCGGGAAAACTGTACAACAGCATCATGGTATACGGCGCCAACGATTATTTTTTTAAAGGCATGGATAAAGAACGTACTTACTATTTTTGCATCGAATCCCTCAATGAAAACGGCATATCTCCCAGAAGCCAGGTTATTAAAGTCGATTAAAACTACACCATGAATAGAATCGCAAAATCGATACTGCTTTCCTTTTTTCTCGCCGCTTCAGTTGCGGCATTCGCGCAGACAGCGCCTTTTGCAGATGAGATAGAGGCTTTCAAAAAGCAGGACAGTCTTCAGTTTCCGCCGGCACATGCCATCCTGTTTGTAGGCAGCTCTTCTTTCCATTACTGGACGGACGTGCAGGATTATTTTCCCGGCTATAAGATCATCAATCGCGGCTTCGGAGGCTCTTCACTTCCCGATGTGATCCGCTATGCCGATGATATCATCTTTCCATACAAGCCCAAACAGATCGTGATCTATTGCGGGGAGAATGATCTCGCAGCTTCCGACACTGTTAGCGCAAACACGGTCTACGAACGGTTCGTACAATTATTTGAACTGATCAGAAGCAAAATGCGCAAGGTTCCTATTGCATACATTTCAGCCAAACCCAGTCCGAGCCGGCAGCATTTGAGACCCAAAATGGAGGAAGCGAATCAAAAAATCGAAGCTTTTTTAAAAACAAAAAAGAATACGGCATTCATAGATGTATATCATCTTATGCTTGCCCGTGACGGA
>CAYYZJ010000377.1:0-3710 GCA_964475615.1 uncultured Flavitalea sp.
TGTAAACTGTAAACTGTAAACTGTAAACTGTAAACCGGAGACCGGAAACTGAAAATCAAATGTCTAAATCACCATACCTGTTATATTCCGACGGCAAGGGAAACATCTTTGAAGACAGTTCGCTGTATGCCACCGGCCGCAGCGGATGGGATGCATTGCCCGTTCCGGAAGAAGACTGGATTGCATTGCCCCAGGGCGGCACTCTCTATGAACTGCCCGGCCGCCGGGGAATCGGCATCGATACAAAAACAGGCCGGATGCGCCTCTGCGAAAAAGGATGGGCCGTTGCCGCTTTTATTCCGCCTGCATATACCGGTTTATACCTTGCTGCTTATGAAACAGGCGCCGATGCGCCTACGCTTCCCCTGTTCTGCTATACTGCAGTCGGCTGGATGAATGATGCTTTTCTGGTTCCTGCCGTTCGCATCGAAAAGGACATCAGGCAGGAGCATAACGGATATGATCAATCGAAGATAGAGGCCGGAGCTGCTCGGCTGCTGAAAGCCTATCCGCATAACCGTCTGGTGAAGCATCTGATGGAGAATTGCTGTATGACCTATCATTGTCCGGCTGCAAGAAACCTTTCATTGGGAAGATGGGAATGCCCCGTTCCGGTATCGCCGGCCTGCAATGCCAATTGCATCGGCTGCATCTCTTTCCAGCCGCAGGAAGAGACCATCAGCTCAACGCAGGATCGCCTTACTTTCAAACCCATGCCGGAAGAGATCGTGGAATTTACGGTTCCGCATCTGCAAACAGCGCCCTATCCTATCGTAAGCTTCGGGCAAGGATGTGAGGGAGAGCCTTTACTGATGTGGGAAACCATCCGCGAGGCGATCATTGAAATACGCAAGCATACGGACCGCGGAAGCATCAACATCAATACCAACGGCTCCAGGCCCGATGCCGTAAAAGCCTTGTGCGATGCAGGTCTGAACTCCATCCGCGTAAGCACCAATTCTGCACGCAAACCTATTTATGAAGCGTATTACCGTCCCAATAATTATGCTTTTGAAGACATTGTCGAAAGCCTGAAAACTGTGCATCGCAGCGGAGGATGGACATCCATCAATTATTTTGTTTTTCCCGGTATGACGGACAGCGTGAAGGAATACGAAGCCCTGCGCAGGCTGATCGGGGAAACCGGGCTCAGCATGATCCAGTGGCGGAATTTCAATATCGATCCGGACTGGTATCTCGGAAAAATTGGGGTAACGGATACCGGCGAGTGCATAGGCATTAAGCAATTGATGGAATTGATCCATGAAGAATTTCCGGAATTGCGCTTCGGCTACTTCAATCCGCCGATGGAAAGGATCAGGGGAGATTATGAAATGGATTTTGCACATTGATCATGGATCATGAAAAGAATCATCATCATCGGCGCCAGTTCAGGAATGGGAAGGGAGCTCACCAGGATATATGCCGATGCCGGCAACCTGGTCGGCGCCACTGGCCGCAGGCAGGATCTGTTGTACGCCCTTCAGCTTGCCTATCCCAATAACATCATCACCGAATGCTTCGACGTTACAGCTACCGGAAGCATCGGCCATCTCGAATCGATGATCCATAAAATGGGCGGGCTCGACCTGTTGATCTATAGTGCCGGTTATGGAAAGACCAGCGAAACACTCGATGCTGAAATAGATAAAACAACTGTGGATACCAATGTAACTGCGTTCCTGGAAATAACCGGGTATGCATTCCGCTATTTTGTAAAGCAGGGATACGGACATCTGGTCACCATTTCTTCCGTAAGCTCCGTTCGGGGAAACAGTTGGGCCCCTGCATACAGCGCCAGCAAGGCCTTTCAGAGTACGTACTTTGAAGGGCTGCTCATGAAGCTGAAAAAAATGAAGGCCGGTCATGTATTTGTTACCGACGTGCAGCCGGGATTTGTGAATACCAAAATGGCCGGTGGCAACAAACGTTTCTGGGTAGCTTCGCCGGCCAAGGCAGCCCGCCAGATCGCTGATGCCATAGAAAAGAAAAAAGGGAGGGTGTACATCACGCACCGCTGGTGGCTGATCGCCAGGCTGATGAAATGGATGCCCGATTTTATTTATCACCGCATAGGATGATCCTGCCTGCTAAATTTTAACAAAAATTCAAAACGCCGGAAATTATAAACCGGTTCGTTTTACGTTCAATGTAGACAATATTGGCTAATTTGCAGTAAACTCATTATGGCCCGTTCATATACAACAGACGATTTTGAATCAAAGAAAAACTGGAAAGCTTTCGGTTATACATTGCTGATATGTACTGGCCTGGTCGCGCTGTTATTATTCATAACCTGGTCGCTTCCTGCCATTCCGCCTCCGGTTGTTGAAGACGGCATCGAAGTGAACCTGGGCAATAGCGACCAGGGGCTTGGAACCGATCAACCTTATCTGCCAGGCAAGCCTTCTCCGCAGGATCAGGAAAAATATACGCCGCCCAAACCGACCGTTGTTGAGAAAGTGGCGGCAAAGGAAGTGGAAACGGATGATAAGGAAGAAGACGCTCCTGCCGTTAAAAAGCCGCCTGTTACCAAACCTGATGCAACGAAGATCCCGGATAAGGACATCGTAAAGAACAAGCCGATAAAAAAAATAGAGCCGGTTAACAATCCTGCTCCGGCCCCTCCTAAGCCTAAAGCAGTTTTTCATGGAGTGAATGGAACCGGCAATGGAGGCAATGATGCCGACCAGTATAAACCCGGAGGCAATCAGGGCATTGCAGGCGGTCGCGGCGACCAGGGCCAGCCTGGGGGAGATCCGAAGTCGAATAATTATACCGGCGGTGGCAGCGGCAATTCAGGAGTGAGTATTTCAAGAGGATTGCAGGGAAGGCATTTCACCAGTCTTCCTTCATTCACCGATGATTTCAATGAAAATGCAAAAGTGGCTGTGGATATTCATGTAGACCCGAACGGGGCAGTTATTGATGCGGATTATCAGCCGAGAGGCTCTACTACTTCGGATGCATCCATGAAAGCCATTGCGCTTCGCAAAGCCAGGCAAATCAAATTCAATGCAGGCGCCAATGAATCGGTGGGAACGATTATTTTTAATTTCAGGATAAGGAATTGATCCTAAGAATCAAGCGGTTAAAATAATTTGTAAAAAAATTTTACAGTAAAATAAAAAATGGTAATTTTGTTCTATCGGCGGCTGAGCTAATCATAGCTCCCCAACGACAAAGATGTTACAGGTCTCCACGTTGAGGCCTGTTTTATTTTATGACATCGAAGATATTTTTGCTTAAAATTTTACTTTTCGGAATCCGGTAAAACTTATGGTTATAGAAAAGTAGAATTTCTATCAGCGCTTTATTTCTTTCGCATCTTGTTTTCAGTCCGTCTATCAGTTTCTTTCTGTCAATAGCTGAATGAATATCCATAACGATCCTTGCCGCCTGCTCGCTGCCTTCTTTAATCCTTTTGTCGATCGTATCCGGATTGCTCCTTGTCCCCATGCCTGATCCGGGTAACAATTTCCCTGAACATATCTATGTCGAAATTGTTATCTGCTATTATTCCCTTCCCGCTATGGTAAGCTTTTCTTTCCAAGATTAACCTTAATATTGCCCGGTTAATCTAGTTAATTGAAACAGAAGTATCCTAAGTTATATAACTAAAATATTATAGTTTTAAATCAAAAAATCTCACGTTAAAACACCTATGCTATCAACCATAAAATGCCCTTCCTGCGGCCATGAATTTCCCA
>CAYYZJ010000378.1:0-2348 GCA_964475615.1 uncultured Flavitalea sp.
CCAGGCAATGGGCGAAGCGATGACGAAAGCAATGATGACCAGCCTGATGAAATCTTTCGACAGCAGCAGCACGATATTGCCGACGGAAGCGCCGAGCACCTTGCGCACGCCGATCTCTTTTGTTCTTTGCGTGGTGGCAAATAAAGACAGGCCAAGCAACCCAAGGCAGGCGATCATGATGGCAAAGCCGGCGAATATGCTGAACACTTTTCCGAACAACTGATCGTTTTTATATTGCTGGTTGAACCGTTCGTCCAGGAAAAAATAGTCGAATACATTGCCGGGGAAAAAGGCATCGTATTTTGCTTTGATGGCCGCGATGGTTGATTTGATATCGGCCGGATTGACCTTTACCGAAATCGGGCTGAAAGTGCCCTGTGTCGGCTGGAGCACCATAGGCTCTATCGGGAAGTGAAGCGATTTCTGATGGAAGTCTTTGATAACGCCGACAATCTCCCATTGCTTATTACCCGTCATCACGGATTTGCCGATTGCATCCTGGTCCGAAGAAAAGCCCAACTGCTTTACTGCAGACTGGTTTAAGATCATACTATGCAGGTTCTCCCATCTGTAATTATAATCGGTTGGAGTGAAATTTCTTCCGGCTGCCAGTGCGATGCCGTATACATCGATGAATTCACTACTCACGCCATATCTCCTCATCGCAAATCGTATACTCGGATCTGCACCTGCGCGGCGTATGTTGAAAGACCTGGCCATTTCATTGCCCAAAGGCCGGTCGGTAGTGGCTACGCCCAATACATGCGGCAGGTGTTTGACTTCTTCCTTAAAGCTGGTTTCCCTTATAAAAAATGTCGAATCCCATGCCGTTAAAGATGGCCCTTTGACCATCAGCATCTGGTCGATATTCATGCCCAACTGCTGGCTGCTTACGAACCTCATCTGCTGATAAACCACCAGCGAGCCGACGATCAGTGCAACCGTTATGGCAAACTGTCCGATCACCAGCACTTTCCGCAACACAATGCCTTTTTTCGAGGCGCTGAATTTTCCTTTCAGCACCAGTATGGGTTTGAATGATGAAAGCACGAATGCCGGATAAAAACCCGATACCAGTATGCCTGTTATCACCAGCGCGATCAATGCTATCGCGATCGTATAACCGTTCATTCCCTTCTGAAATAAATAAGACATGGAAAGATTGTATCCGATCAGTTTATTGAACCCGCCCTGAACAAGCATTACCAGCAATATAGCTATCAATAAGGCGATGATGTTGATGAACAGCGATTCGGCCAGGAACTGGCGTATGAGTTGCATCCTTCCGGCTCCCGCCACTTTTCTGATCCCTACTTCCTTTGCCCTTTCTACAGAACGTGCAGTGGAAAGGTTGACATAATTCACCCAGGCAATGACAATGATGAAGAGCGCGATAATGAGCAATCCCCAGACCACAGTGGCATTGCCTGTTTTTCCGATCTCATATTCAAAATGGGAATAGAGATGCGCTTTTAACAGCGGCTGCAGATAAAATTTTTCATCGCTGCCCGAAACCTTATTGCCCTGAAAATATTTCTGACTGAATGCAGGCAGCTTTGCTTCAAAAGCCTTGTAATCGGTACCTGCTTTCAACCGGATATAGTGCCAGAAATCCGAATCCTTAAAATCATAGTCCGCTTCTTTCCAGTTGTTATTGCCTCCGCTGTACAGGGAAACATAAGACACGAGCAGGTCGAACTGCAGGTGGGAATTTTCCGGAACATCCTTGCAGATGCCGGTGATCTTGTAGGGCAGTGAATCACGTTCCAGCACAATGGCCTTGCCGATGACCGATTGCCAGTTATTATCCCTGACGCCGAAGATCTTTGCGGCCAGTGTTTTGGAAAGGATCGCGCAATTCGGATTTTTCAGCGCCGTTTCAGGATCGCCGTAGAGCAGTGGATAGGAGAACATGGAAAGAAAGGAATTGTCTACCGCAAATCCATTCAATTCATTGATCCTTTTGTTATCATAAGTAGCAGTCAGTGAACCTAACGGCTCTACGCGGGTGTTTTCGATCACTTCCGGATAATCGCGCTTCATGGCCGGGCTGATGGCCGAATAGGTGATGGTACCGTGCTGGATCAGCTTTCCGTTCTGGTAACGGTCATTGTATACCCGGTAAATATCTGCCGCATTGCGGTTGAACTGGTCATAGCTCAACTCAAAGCTCACATATTGCAGAATGAGCAGGCAGGCTGCCATGCCTATGGACAGGCCGGCAATATTGATGAAAGAAAACATTTTATTCTTCATCAGGCTGCGCCAGGCGGTTTTGAAATAATTCTTCAGCATGGAATATTTAATATTTAAGATTTAATATTTTCATTCGCACATTAGCCATTCGC
>CAYYZJ010000379.1:0-2059 GCA_964475615.1 uncultured Flavitalea sp.
AGCATATAGGGTTTATACCTTAGCAAAAACCCCGCTTTTCGCGGGGCTTAAAAATTTGAGATGCCGGAATCCGGTAATGTATTGCCACAAGACAATCATTCGCTTTACTCGGCTACCACTTCAAATTCGATCTCGGTTTCATTGCCGTTGCCGAAATCGACCCGGGCTTTAAAAGTGCCCAGTTCCTTAACATCATCGATGATATGGATGCGGCGGCGGTCGATATCGTATCCTTTCTGGTCGCGGATGGCGCGGCTGATCTGGACTGCAGTAACGCTTCCGAATATCTTGCCGCTGGTTCCGGTCTTTGCGCCGATCTTCAACGGGGAAGACTTCAGCACTTCAATTACATGGTTCACTTCGGCCAGCAGCTTTTCTTCTTTTTTCTTCTGCTGCTTGATGCGTTCCTCCAACTGTTTCAGGTTGGCAGGATTGGCTTCCACAGCCAGCTTGCGCGGAATAAGATAATTGCGGGCATAGCCGTTCCGCACTTTCAGCTTTTCGTGAGCCGATCCCAGATTATCCACATCCTGTATTAAAATGATTTCCATAACTTTTTTATTTGCTCCGGACACCGGGCCTTGGCGCAGGCGGCCGGGAAAACTTATTTTAAAAGATCGGTTACATAAGGCAATAATGCCATCTGACGGGCCTTTTTTACTGCATCGGAAACCTTGCGCTGGTATTTCAGCGAATTGCCGGTGATGCGGCGCGGCAGCAGCTTGCCCTGCTCGTTCAGGAATTTTTTCAGGAATTCGGCATCCTTATAATCCACGTACTTGATGCCATATTTCTTGAAACGGCAGAATTTCTTGGCCCTTTTTTCAGTCTTGATCGCCGTCAGGTATTTGATCTCATTTGTTTTTGCCATGATCAAGCCTCCAGTTTTTCGGTTCCGGTTGGTACGCCGCTTCTTCTTTTGGCATTGTACTCGACGGCGTATTTATCGAGACTGGTAACCATAAAACGCAGGATATTTTCGTCGCGGAGAATCTGAATCTTCAGCTTCTCATTGAAGTCGGATGGCGCACTGTACTCCAGAACCCAGTACAAACCGGTGGTTTTTTTCTGGATGGGATACGCCAGTGATTTCAGTCCCCAGGGATTTTCGTGCACTACCTGGCCGCCGTTATCCTTTACGAAGGCCGAGTATTTTTTCTGGGCGATTTTGAAGTCCTCCTCAGAAAGCACAGGGGTAAAAATCACCATCAATTCGTAATTGTTCATTTCCCTGTTTTTTGTTTAAAAATTAGATTAGGGCTGCAAAGGTATGGGTTTTGGGACGAAAAGGCAAGTTTTTTGGGCGCGAAAGGGCTTTTTAGGTAAAAGGCAAAGGGTTTAAGGTGGAAGGCAATTTACGATATGCTTCGTTTGCTTTCTACTGCTACCTTCTACCTTTTGCCTTTCACCTTTCACCTTCCGCCTTTCACCTTCCGCCTTGCGTTTAGCGTTGAGCGTTTTTGGGGTACTTTCCGGGGACTTTTGGAGTGCTTTCCGAGGGAAGCTACCCGGAAAGTACCCTAAAACTCCCCCAAATGTTCTCAACAAGTCCTCCAAAAAAAAGGTCTGGGTCTCCCCGTTCCTGATTCTTGTCATCCTGTCAGCATTTTCCAAATGGCACCTTCTTTGACGGGCAATCCGTAAAATTTTATTGCTTATGCAAAAAGGAAGCATCCGCGTTCAAACGGAAAATATCTTTCCCATCATCAAGAAATTTTTGTACAGCGATCACGAGATCTTTCTCCGCGAACTGATCAGCAATGCCGTAGATGCCACCCAAAAGCTCAAAACCCTCGCTTCTCTGGGAGAGGCCAAAGGCGAACTGGGCGATCTGTTCATCGAAATAACACTCGATAAGGACAAAAAGACCATCACCATCTCCGACCGCGGTATCGGCATGAATGCCGTAGAGATCGACAAATACATTAACCAGGTAGCGCTTTCGGGTGCAGAAGAGTTCGTGAACAAATATAAAGGCCAGAATGAACACAACATCATCGGCAAATTCGGCCTTGGGTTCTATTCTTCTTTCATGGTGAGCAATACCGTCGAGATCATC
>CAYYZJ010000380.1:0-3066 GCA_964475615.1 uncultured Flavitalea sp.
ATAAGTGCGATTGATATCGAGCTGCTGATAACCCTGCCAGCGCGTATATCCGCCATTCAAAAAGAAATTGAATTTGCCCGTGCGGTAGTTCAGGTTCAGGCTGCCGCTGGGCTTGGGATAAACGCCCTGCGTATGCGTGAGCGTTACGCTGCCATTGAAGCCTTTGGTCTTTGTTTTTTTGGTTTTGATATTGATGATGCCCGAATTGCCGGCAGCATCGTATTTGGCAGAAGGGTTGGTCATGATCTCCAGTTGCTCGATGGCCGAAGAAGGCAGGCTGCGCAGGTAATTGGCCAGTTGCGTGGCATTAAGATAAGTGGGCTTATTGTCGATCATCACCGTTACACCCTGTTTTCCCTTTAGACTGATATTGCCGTCCTTGTCTACCGTTACCCCCGGCGATTTTTCCAGCACATCCATCACGCTGGTGCCGGCATTGCTGGGCGATGCATCCACGTTCACTACCATGCGGTCTGCTTTCTGTTCAATAAACGGCTTCCTGCCCACGACGGCTACAGTTGCCAGTTCGGTAGTCGTTTTCTTCAGCACGATGGCTCCTATTTCGAGTGATGAACCGGTGCTTGTAATTTCAAAGACGGGTGAAAAGGATTTGTTGTACCCGACCGATGTAACGGAAACAACATATTTGCCATCCACCGGAACATCCAGCTCAAACCTTCCCGATTTATCGGAAACAGCGGTTTTGACCAGGGATGAATCTTTGGCTTTAAGCAAAGAGGCGGTTGCCGCTTCGATGGGATGAAGGTTTTCGTCGTTGATCCTGCCGGTTATCCGGGAAGGTTTACCCTGACCGGAAGCATTCAGGAAGAGCAGGACGGCCGAAAAAACAGTCAGCAGGTTGAGCTTATTCATGGTAGAGTTCTTTAACTTGTTTGGTACCTTTATTTGATCATTACAATTCAAAATTTGGTACTTTTTATTGCATAGAACCTTGTTTTGTGTTAGAAGGCCAATTTTATTGATGATTGGCAACGCTTCCGTTGAAGCCATGAGACGCCGGCTGCCCGATCTGGTTACAGCAGATGGATGGATGGAAAATAGAATGGAAGAAAGGCGACTGACCCGATTCAGCTCAAATTGTCATATTTGACAAAAAACTTTCCCCGGCTGGAACAGCACTCAGACGACTGCCTGGCTTGCCCTGGATTTTCTTTTCAGCACCAGCAGCAACACCAGTCCGGTAACAATTAACAGAAAGGAAATGATCTCGGCCTGTGTAGGATTGAATCCCAGGAAATGATATTTGGTATTCACCCTGATCTTCTCAATGAAAAAACGTTCGATGCCATTGAGGATAAGATAGAATGCAAATAAGGTTCCCGGAACCGTGAACTGCCTGCGCATAGCCATGATGATAAAAAAAAGGATCAGACAAACAACAACTTCATATATCGGTGTTGGGAACACCGGAAGCGGAAGATAACTGCAGTATTGTTCATTGCATCCGCTGATCCTGACCCCTTCATTGATGACGTTATGCGGATAAGAATAAGCGAACAGCCAGTCGGGCAGAAATGAAGGCGCTTTTGCAGAAAGATGCGGAATATTCAAAGATCCGAACTGGCTCATATAAAAATCCCTGTTCTTGGCAATGATCGCCGGTATCTGGGAAGGATCTGCCAAGGCCACTTTCTGATCGGGAGTGGAATAATAGGCGCTGTTGATGATGCCCCAATCGCCATCGCCGGCAACCTGGCAACCGATCCTTCCCAATCCATAAGCCAGCATCAGTGCCGGAGCCGCAGCATCATTGAGATGCCAGAAACGGATATTGCGCTTGCGGGCGTAATACCATATTGCCAGTGCAGCGCAGATGAGGCCGCCGTAAAAAGTAAGTCCGCTGAAAGAAACCAGCGATTCAACCGGATTGCGCATGAAATCATCCCAGTTCTCCAGGCTGTTGAACACCTTGGCGCCGGCAAAGCCGAAGATGGCGGCATAAATGGTAAGGTCTCCCACCCTGTCGTGCGGCCAGATCCTGATCTTTCTTTGCTCGGGCTGGGGCAGCTTTTGTTTGTTTTTCTCCCACCATTTCAGGCCGGCAAACAAGAGCCCGAGCAGGACGCCCGCAGGCCAGCTCCCGTCGGCAGAGAAAATAAAATCCTGTGGATTGGAAGCCAGTCCCCCGCCGGAAAGAAAAAGTCCGATGATCTTATATCCAAGTAAAAAGCCGAGAATAAAATTAGTCAACAGTTCGCCCGCGCTCGCCGGTTTGCCTACCGTGATGATTTCTTCCTTGGCCTGCAGCAGGCCCTGCGCTTCCTTGCGCCGCAGCTCACGGGTAAGTACAATCGCCGCAGCCACAAATGAACCGGCCACGCAGAATCCGAATGAATTGATAAAATGCAGGAATCTCCAGTCAAGTCCAAACAGGTCTTTGAAAGCGTAATACAGATTAGGATACATACGCAATGTTAGGAGAAAAAACTGATACAATAAAATCCCTATGCTAGGCTGAACGCTTAACGCGAAACGCTGAACGCAAAATGCCATCCACCCCCCTAAAGAGCGTTCAGCATTAGGCGTTAAGCGTTCAGCGTTCAGCGTTCTTTTTGTAATCTTGCAAAAAAACAATATGAAAAACATTTCCGTTATCGGGGCGGGCACTATGGGGAATGGGATTGCGCATGTGTTTGCACAAAGCGGTTTTGCCGTGCAGTTGATCGATGTGAATGCAGCCCAACTGGAAAAAGCGATCCAGACCATCGGCAAGAATCTCGACAGGCAGATCGCGAAGGGAACTATTACGGAAGAACAGAAGACGAATACACTGGCCAATATCTCCATAACACCTGATCTCGCCCCCGGCATTCAGCATGCCGACCTGGTTGTTGAAGCAGCTACTGAGAATAAAGAGATCAAACTAAACCTGTTTAAACAGCTAGGTGAGCTTTGCAAAACTGGCACAATATTGACATCAAATACTTCTTCTATTTCCATCACGCAAATTGCAGCAGCCACCGGTAGACCTGATAAAGTGATCGGAATGCATTTTATGAATCCGGTGCCAGTAATGAAACTTGTCGAAGTGATCCGTGGATATGC
>CAYYZJ010000381.1:0-4996 GCA_964475615.1 uncultured Flavitalea sp.
CCAGAAGATGACGCGCATACGGCTATCGATATCCTTTGTATTGAATGCCGGATTACCCATGCCTCCGGGATGCAGGCTTTCTACCAGGCGGGGAATGATCCAGATGGTGGGGAACAGCATAGCAAAAGCGAATATATTATAAACTGCGCTTATCCGTGACCGTTTATCGATATCCGTAATTGAATTGCGCAGTACAAGATAGGCAAAATAAATCAGGATGGCAATGGCCGCTCCAAGCTGTTTTGGATCATTGCTCCAGAAATCGCCCCAGGTATATTTTGCCCATACGGAGCCGGTAATCAGCCCGAGCATGCCAAAGAGTATTCCGGTATTGGCATACTGGAACGAATAGATATCGTATACCGGGTTATTACTGCGGAGATGCATGACGGCATATATAACGGAAACGATGAAAAAGATCATCATCGCAAACCACATGGCCACATGGAAATAAAGATTGCGGATGGTTTCATTCAAAATGGGCTTTTCGGGAACACCGCCGAGAAACCCTGCAATGATCGTGTAAAGCAAGCAAATCACACTCAATATTTTCCACCAGTTCTGACGAAGCATAATATATCCTTGACAGGAGTGCAAAAATAGGGCAAAGGAAATCAAATCGTCAAAAAAACTTACAAGCGTTAGTTTAATGTGCGGATGTGCGAATGGCTAATGTGCGAATTGAAATTATGAAGGCAAGATGATCTACAGCATTCGCACATCCGCACATTAGCCATTCGCACATTAATTTCAGTCTTTCCACAAAAAAGGAAAAAGAATAATAGCGAGCAGAACGATCATGATATCGAAAGCAATGAGTAATAAAATAATGGAGTAAAGTCCGCTTTGCAGTACGCTTGAAAAAGCAATATTCGAGAGGCGCATCAGCAGCAGCAACTGCGGAATGATCAGCGGAAAGCCCAGTATGGCCATCAGTGCGGCATTCTGTTCGGCACGTGCGGCAATAGCTGCCAGGAAAGTAAAGATGAGGCTGATGCTGATACCGCCGAGGCAACTGATCAGCACAAAGCGTCCTGCATAATGCAGCGGATCGCCGAGCAGCAGCCTGAACAATACGAGGCTGATGAGGCTCATGAGCATCATTAGCGCGGCATTGAAAAGCAGTTTTGACAGGATGAAATCTTTCGCTCCGGCAATGGAATAATAGTACAGCAATCTTCCCTTGCCTTCCTGCAAAAAACTTTTGGCCACTGCATTCACGCTGATGAAAAGCTGGATCATCCAGAACAGGCCGTTCCATACTGCAGGTTCGGGCTGTCCCATGGCCAGGTATAAAACAAAAATAGTAGAAGCCACATAGAGGAGCACACCGTAAAGACTGTACTGCCTCCTGATTTCCATCAACAGTTCCTTTTTAAAAAGCGTGAATATGAACCGGAGGTTTTTCAATACATCATTAATTTAACTTTATCTTCACGATTATGCCAGTTCGCCTTTATAGTAACAGTTCCTGCATCTCGGTTCATAACTGTTTTTTTCTCCAAGCAGCAACTGATCGTCCACATTCACTTTCCGGTAAGAGTAATTGGCAATATTTCCACACTTTACGCAAATGGCATGCAACTTGGTGATGTAATCTGCCTTGGCAAGCAGGTGTGGCATGGGGCCGAAGGGCTTGGTGGAATAATCCATATCGAGCCCGGCAACAATTACGCGGATGCCGCGCAACGCCAGTTCATCGCACACATCAGGCAATTGGTTATCAAAGAACTGCGCTTCATCGATGCCGATCACGTCCACTTGTCCGGCCAGATCGAGGATCAGCGAGGAGCTGGCAATAGGAGTGGATTGAACCGCATTTTCGTCATGCGAAACAATATTCTGTTCATGATAACGGATGTCGACCGAAGGCTTGAAAATCTCAACGGCGAGGTTGGCTATCCGGGCCCGCTTTAACCTGCGGATCAATTCTTCAGTCTTGCCCGAAAACATCGAACCGCAGATGACCTCTATCCAGCCCCGCCGTTCACTTTTTATATTGGGTTCAATAAACATGAATTTGATCGGTTTGGTTAAAAAATTGCGTAAATTTATACATCTACTAACCACAAATTTCTAGCTCTGATAATGGAACGCATACAGTCTCTTATCGGCAAATTAAAGGAACAATTCGAACAAAAACTTTCTCCTGCCCAAATGCTGGTCACGGTAAAGCTTTTGGAAGCTGAACTCAGCAGATTACATGCTCCTGCTGCCGCAGCGCCGCAAAGCACAAAAGTAGCGGTTGTTATGCCATCATCATTCAAGATGGCAAGTTTTGAAAGAATGCAGGAGCCTGTTGCGGAAAAAAAAGAACCGGAATATAAAATACCTGAAAGAAATGCTCCTGCTATTCCCGCACAGGAGCAGCCGGGCTGGGGATTGGATCCTTTGAAAGACATCCCCACCTTGTCGCAGCAGCAGGCCGTTAAAGAGCTGAACGATATTATCGGCAGCAACGGCGCTTCTGTAAATGACAGGCTGAAAGGAGAGGTGCTGGAACTGGCCACTGCGCTGAAAGACACACCAGTCAAGGAACTGAAGAAAGCCATCGGCGTGAATGACCGTTATATTTTCATCAATGAATTATTCCGCGGCGATGAAGTAATGTACGAACGCAGCATAAAAACGATCAATAATTTCCGGATACTGCCCGAAGCCGAATACTGGATGGAGCGTGAGCTGAAGATAAAGCTCGGCTGGGACGATACCCGCGAAACCACACGTCATTTCTATCAACTGGTGAGAAGACGGTTTTCCTGAACGAACCGGACAATAGCTTCGGTTGCTCCTTTTTTTGCATACACATAATTTTTCGACGCCTCGCAGGCAAAGCGGTATTCATCTGCATTATTGAAGAGGCGGTTGAACACGCTTTCCACTTCCAGCGCGCTGTCCACCACAATGCCTCCGCCGGTATCCACCAGATCCACTGCTTCAAGATATTTTTCGATAACGGGGCCGAATACCACCGGCTTACCGTAAACAGCGGCTTCCAGCACATTGTGCACGCCATCATCCCCAAATCCTCCTCCTACATAAGCGATGGTAGCATAATGATACAGGCGGGAAAGCATGCCGATATTATCGATGATCAGCACATTGGGCACTGCCGGCTGGCGGCTGCCGATTGAAGATGCTGTGCCGTTCCCCGTTAACTGAGAAAACCGGATGCTTCGATGAAAAAGCTGTTCGATATCGCGGAGATGCTCTTCGTCGATCTCATGCGGAGCAATGATGAACCTGATTTCCGGATGCGTGTTCGCATAATGGTCAAGCTCTTCCTCATCTTCGGCCCAGGTGCTGCCGGCTACAATGACGGGGCTGCTGCCGCAGAAGCGTTCAACAGCAGGGATCGGCTCAAAGCGACCGGCAATTTCGATCACCCGATCGAACCGGGTGTCGCCGCTGATGCTCACATTGGCCGAAATGCCGATGCGTTGCAACAATGTTTTCGATGTTTCCGTTTGCACGAAAAGATGAGTGAAGCAATCGAGCATATAACGGTGAAGCCTACCCCACCATTTGAAGAAAGGCTGCTCTTCACGGAAACTGGCAGATATGAGCAGCACCGGAATATTCCTTTTCTTCAGTTCATTGAGATAGTAGAACCAGTAATCATATTTTATCCATAAAGCGAGCCGGGGCCTGACGGCCCTGATGAACTCACGGGCATTCCGTCTTGAATCGGAAGGCAGGTAAAAAATATGATCTGCTCCTGCATAGTCTTTTTTTATTTCATACCCGGAGGGAGAAAAAAAAGTGATCACGGTCTTGCATGCCGGGTCTTGTCTTTTCAGGGCTTCTATCACGGGCCTGCCCTGCTCAAACTCCCCCAGCGATGCGCAATGCATCCAGATCACGCGGTCATTTTTCCCGATGCCTGCTGCCTTTATCCTGTTCAGGATGCCTTTTCTTCCCCTGATCCAAAGCCTTGCCTTCTGATTCCAGGGCGAAATGATCCATATTCCCGTTTTATACAGCCAGAGGAAAACGATGTAAGAAACCAGGCTCAAACGTATTGCGCATTTTTGACAAATGTAGGGAATAGGGCGCTTTAAGCCATTATTAACCCATTGGATAAACCACAATTTTGCAGTAGGTTTGTGCCGTTTTAAAAATGACCTTATGCGGCCGATTCAGATGGTTGACCTAAAGCAGCAATATGCGAAAATAAAAACGGAGGTAGATGAGGCCATTCAGGGAGTATTGAACAGTGCGGCATTCATCAATGGAAAAGAGGTCGCCGATTTTGCCCGGAACCTAACTCAATATCTTGGAGTAAAGCATGTTATACCATGCGCCAACGGAACCGACGCGCTTCAGATCGCACTGATGGCGCTGGGTTTGCAGCCGGGCGATGAAGTGATCACCCCTTCGTTTACCTTTATTGCCACAACAGAAGTAGTGGCCCTGCTGAGGCTGAAACCGGTTTTCGCGGAAGTGGATAAAAAAACCTTCTGCATAGACCCCGCATCGCTCGAAAAGGTCATCAGCCCCAAAACAAAAGCCATCATTCCGGTTCATCTTTATGGACAATCGGCGCCCATGGAAGAAATACTGAAGATCGCTGAAAAGCATGGATTATATGTGGTCGAAGACAATGCGCAGGCCATCGGCGGCAATTATATCTTCAGCGATGGACAAAAGAAAAAGAACGGCGCCATGGGAACCATCGGCACCACTTCTTTCTTCCCATCAAAGAACCTGGGCTGTTATGGAGATGGCGGCGCAATATTTACGAATGATGCTGCACTTGCTGAAAAATTAAAGATGATCGCCAATCACGGGCAGCACAAAAGATATTATCACGATATGGTGGGTTGCAACAGCAGGCTTGATTCCATACAGGCTGCCGTGCTGAATGTGAAACTGAAAAACCTCGACGCTTATATCGCTGCCAGAAGAAAGGCAGCCGATTACTACGATACTGCTTTCGCCAATCATCCCCGGATCACCATACCTTACCGGGCGCCTTACAGTTATCATGTTTTTC
>CAYYZJ010000382.1:0-2907 GCA_964475615.1 uncultured Flavitalea sp.
GGCTTGCACGGCTGATGTTAAAATAATCAATATCCGTTTGCCATGAAGCATTTAATGTTGAGCGGTGCCTTTTGAGGCTGAACGCTGAACGCCGAACGCGAAACGCAGGTGCTTGCCTTTGAAGCGTTCAGCGTTAAGCATTCAGCGTTCAGCGTTTAGCGTTATTAGTAAGTTGCCCTCCCCCCAGATATATCATAAATAAATCCGGTAGAAAAGCTGTTTTCTTCGGAAACGATATAGCAGCATATTGCAGCCACTTCTTCTACAGTGCCCAGGCGCTGCATCGGGATCTTTGCCGTCATGTATGCGAGCTGATCGGGCGAAGTGTTTGCATTCATGGCGGTTTTGATGACAGCAGGAGCAAGCCCGTTCACCGTGATCTTTGTATCGGCAAATTCCTTGGCCACTCCTTTCACCAGCCCGATCATCCCGGCTTTGGTAGAGGAATAGCCCGTCATTCCGGGATTGCCTTCCTTTCCTGCAATAGATGTGATCAGCAGCACGCGGCCCTGACCTGTTTTTTTCATGGAGCGCAACGTGTATTTGGTAATGAGGAAGCTTCCTTTCAGGTTTATCCTATACAGTTTATCAAAATCAGATGCGCTGTATTCGGTGATCTTTGTGCTCGTAGGCCCAACGATGCCTGCTGCATGAACCAGCACATCGATGCGGCCCCATTCTTCCTCCACCTGCTGAACCCCATGCGCCACCTGATCTTCTTCGCCGATATCGACGGCGTATCCTTTTGCGATGACGCCTGCTGCAGCAAATTCATCGACCGTTCTTTGCAGCATGGCGCTGTTGATGTCGAACAGCGCCAGTTTCGCGCCTTCATGGCCCAGCCTCCATGCAACGCCTTTCCCGATTCCGTCGGCAGCGCCGGTAACGATGGCTGTTTTGTTATTGAATCTTTCGTTGATATGCATTATCGATCCTGTTTTTCCAGTCTTATCAGAAACCCTCCGCCCGGAGCAAGATGAACGGTCATCTCATCATTTTTCTTAACCGGGATATTCCGCTCGATGGTATAATCGGCGGCATAACGGTCTGCATTGATGCCGTCCCTGCAGATGGTTGCCTGGTAATGTCCGTCTTCCAGAAAATCGAACCGGAGGTGCAGGTCTCTCGGCGTCCAGTCGCACATGCCGGCAATAAACCAGTTGTTTCCTTTTCTGCGGGCCGTAACGATGTATTCGCCTGCTTTTGCCTGCGGAATAATGGTTTCGTCCCAGGTAGTAGGCAATGCGCTGATCATGCTCATGAATTCCGGCTCGCGCAGGGCTTCGGAAGGATTGCCGGAAAAGATCTGCATCACGGCATCGTACACTACGAACATCGACAACTGGTGGCAACGTGTACCCGGGCTCGTTACTGTTCCGGAAACCGGTCGCGTTACTTGCTGCGTGGCATTGTTCAGCAGTCCCGGCTCGTAATCCAGCACGCCTGCCAGCATTCTGGTAAAAGGCAGGATGCAATCGTGTGCGGGCGTAACCTTATCGCTCCAGATATTGTACTCGGAGCCGAGCACGCCTTCCCTGGCCACTGCATTGGGATACGTGCGCGAAAATCCTTTCGGCGGAAAAGCGCCATGATACATGATCATGATCCGGTGTGCTGCGCAGGCTTTGGCGATGCGGTGATAGAAGGCAACGGCTTTCTGATCGTCGCGGTCAATGAAATCGGTCATGATGAAATCGACACCCCATCTGGAAAAGCGGTCGAGCGCACTGTCGAGCTGCCGGTCGAGGGCCATGGACAATGTCCACATGCTGATCCCGACGCCCTGTTGTCTTGCATAAGCCGTCAGCGTATCCATATTGATATCAGGATTGATCCTGAACAGATCGGTATACCCGCTCCATCCGGCATCCATCATGATGCGCTGGAAGCCGAAGCGTTTGGCGAAATCGATATAGTATTTGTAGGCAGCGGTGTTCAGTCCCGCACGGAAAGGAACATGAAAGAGATTGATGTCGATGATCCATTCGTCGGTGAGCTTGCCGGGCTTTATCCAGGAGGCATCGCCGATCCGCGAGGGAGCGCCGAGGCGGTATACGATATCGTTGGCGGGCAGGTCGCGGTCTTCGGGAGCGATCAATAATACACGCCAGGGAAAATTTCTTTTGCCTGTGGTTCTTACAATATAATCCGCTCTTTTGGTCACTTTCATTTCAGGATACATTCCTCCTGTCGATTCCTCTTCCAGCGGATAAGGAGCAAAAACGCCTTTGAGTGTTGACGATGCAGTACCGCCGAGGAACATGCCCGGATATTCCTCCAGGTCGGATTCCGTGATCCCGATCTTCGGCCCTGAAGGGGGAATTACCAACACCGGCGAATAGGCGATGGCATCATCGGGAATGCTGTCCATTTTTTTCAATGGATAAAGCTCTTCAAAGCTGGTATGAAAGATATCGGCATCGGGTCTTTTCTGCACCTGCGGAAAATATACCGACGGATGATCCGGAAAAGAAAATGCAGCCAGCTCATTTTTTACATAAAGAGAATCCCCGAATGAAACAGCTATGCGGTAAGCCAGTCCGTCATCATAAAGCCTGAACTCCACTTTATAAGGTTGCCTGAATGCAATGGTCAGGAGATTGTACTTATCCGGAATGATCCTTCTTTTTTCCGGAACAGGCGAAATGATCTGCTCATCGATATATTTTACGGAAGATGATCTGATACGGTTACCGGCCGATAAGGAACGGTTCTTGTCCAGGACAAGATCGATGAGAGAAGTAGATACGATCATTCTTCCGTCATAAAAAACCTGATACGACAATTGTTTATCCATCCAGGTTTTCAGGCAAATCTTTCCTGAAGGCGAATATACCTGCAAGGTATCTCCGGATCTTGCTTTGAAAGCAATAAAAATAAAAGCAGCAAGCAATACGGCATTTCTCA
>CAYYZJ010000383.1:0-4084 GCA_964475615.1 uncultured Flavitalea sp.
AAATTGATAGATTTTCATTCTATGTATACTGTTGTATGTTATACTTTACCGATTTCATCTTTCAAAAACAACTATATATCATGTTTTCCAAACTATTCATACTGATTATTGGCATTATTATTCTTATGCCAGATACTACAAAATGTCAGATAGGTACCGAAGTCGAAAAAAATTTTATTAGTATGAAGAGATACGTTGTCGGTATTGGGACATTAATTAACGACAGCATTACACAAAATAATAAAAAAATAGGAATTAAAAGATTTGTAACAATTGGTAGTGGTCTTATTACCTATACAAAGTTCGATACTACTATTATTCACAATGTTATTACTGCCAGGCATGTCATTAATTTCTTTAAATCAAATAATCTTAAATCCATATTTATTAGACCTAGTTGGGCTGATACAATTAAAACAACTGACTATTTTGGAGTAGAAATTCCATTAAAAAATTCAGACAACACATCAAATGTGTACTTATTTCCTGACTCTAACATTGACTTAGGATCAATATTAATACTTCCTTTCTATGCCAATAAAGAGTATATAGATATTGATAAAAGAGAGAACACAAAGATCTTCCCTTATAATAGTATGACGATTCCATACATTGGAACCCAGGTTTGGATCGGTGGTTATCCGGGACATATTCAATCCCAAATACAAAACAAGTTTTTTTACAGTATCGCAACGTTTAAGCCAGGTTATGTTGCCTGGAAACCTTCTTCATCAATCACAAATGTAGATTTAAACCATATTACATGATTGAGTCAAATGCCAGTTTTGGCAATAGCGGAGGGCCGGTTTTTTCATTTGAAGAAACGTTACAACTAGTGGGGATTTTAGTTGCAGGATATGATGAGTATGAGAGCATTTATCTCGGTGAGCAACTATTAGTTGACTCAATATCTAAAAAGCAATATCTAGCAAGAGGCAGGTCCGGCGTATCAATAATTGAAAAAGCAGAATATGTTAAGAGGCTTATAGAATATGTTCAAAATCAAATTAGCAAATACAACTGGAAATTATGAATTAACACTGCACAAATATTATAGGCCATAACCACCTATTGAATTGCCAACTACCGTATCATACTCTATCATTGAGCATCACACTGTATCATATCGTATCATTAGTGCCCATACTCTCCCCTTCAAAAATCAAAAACCATTAATCCCAAAATTAGTACTCAGATTAGTAACAACAATTCATCTACTAAAGGCAAATAAAAGCAACAAAAGACAACAAGAATCCACAGAAACAGAAGAATCACCGCATAGAATTTCCATCAAAAGCAAGCAGTTCACTTCCCAATACAAAACCTCCCAAATATAACCCCAAGCTGCTCCTCATTCGTCACCTCTCCCGTAATCTCCCCCAAAAAATGCAAACATCTCCGAATATCCAAAGCCAGCAAATCCCCAGTCAAATTCGCATCCATCCCTTGCTGAATATCCTGAAGAGAAAGCGCTACCTGCTGAAGGGCATGATAGTGGCGGGCATTGGTAACGATCGTTCCTTCATGCTGAACACTGCCGGAAAGAACGCGGTCGATCAATCGTTGTTTTAATAAATCAATATGAATGCCATCCCGTGCAGAAATAAAAATAACATCAGGCAGTTCGGAAAACCGGGAGCGGGCAGCAGCTTCGCCGAGAATATCCGTTTTATTGCCGACCCAGATCGTTTTATTATTTGCATTAACCAGTGATCCATTAAGCGCCGAAGCCTTGTCTTCATTCACATCAAAAAGATGAAGCACCACATCGGCCTGCTCTATTTTCTCGAGACTTCTGCCGATACCTATTCTTTCAATGCTGTCTGTACTATGCGCGCGGATGCCGGCAGTATCGATGAGCCGGAAAAGAATGCCGTTGATGTTGAGGGTCTCTTCAATGGTGTCGCGGGTAGTGCCGGCAATCTCGCTGACGATGGCGCGGTTCTCATTTAATAATGCATTGAGTAAAGTGGATTTGCCGGCATTGGGCTTGCCGACAATCGCTACCTGCACTCCATTCTTGATCACATTGCCTAATTGAAAAGATGCGATCAATGAACGAACCGTTCGCTGCGCATCATGTATCAGTTGATAAAGCTGGTGGCGATCGGCAAACTCTACGTCTTCCTGCGAAAAATCGAGCTCCAGTTCTATCAGCGCTGAAAAGCTGAGCAGGTTTTCACGGAGCTTGGAAAGCTCATCTGAAAATCCGCCGCGCATAGTATGCAATGCAGCTTTGCGCGAGGCTTCCGAATCGGCAGCGATCAGGTCGGCAACGGCTTCGGCCTGCGCCAGGTCGAGCTTGCCGTTCAGGAAAGCACGCTGGGTGAACTCGCCGGGCCTGGCTAATCTTGCTCCGGCCTTCAGTAAAGCCTGCATTACCTGATCCTGAACAAAAGGAGAACCATGACAGGATATCTCTACCACATCTTCTCCGGTATAAGATCTGGGTTTCCGGTATAAGGAGATCACTACTTCATCCAGCAGCTTATCGCCTTCTTTCAGGTATCCTACATGCAAAGTATGTGAAGGCTCCGGCAACAGGTTCTTGGAAGGGAATAATGAAGCGGTAATGGGAATGCTTAAACCACCGCTTAGCCGGATCACGCCGATAGCACTCACCCCCGGCGGCGTGGCCAGCGCAACGATCGTATCGTCCCATCCCGTTAATTTTCCCAACATGCTGCAAAGATAGCCCCATAAAAAAAGATCCTCTCCGCAAAAAACGAAGAGGATCCTGAATCAGATTACTAACCTGTTATTGGGATTCCAGCCTGAATTTGATCGGCTGCTTTTTGTACGACTTCACCTGGCGGCCGTTCTGAACAGCCGGCGTCCATTTACCGCTTTTCTTGATTACCCTCACCGCTTCATCCCTCAATTCCTGTGGGCCGCTGATGGCTTCCACATCGCTCACATTGCCTTCCTTATCAACAATGAACTGAACTACTACATCGCCCTGGATTTCATTATTCACGGCTTCATCGGGATAATGCAGGTTCTTGTTGAGGTATCTTGCCCAGGCAGCAGCGCCGCCGGGATATTCCGATTCTATTTCCACCTTGGTAAAGGTCTTGTCGTAATCGGTATTGTCCTTGGGAGCTTCCACTACGCCTTTGTTATCAGAGACAGGAGGAGCAGTGATGCCTTCATCCTTGATACCTTCCTGGTTTACGGTACCGATCTTGGTATCTTCCAGCTTTTCCACTTCCGGCGGCTTTTCTTCCTTCTTCACTTCTTCATCCTTCACGATCTTGGGCGGAGTGAACTTGGCCATTTCCACCTTGGGCGGCTCCACTTTGGGCGGAGGAGGCGGAGGCGGCTCGTTTTTCTTTTCTTCCTTGATGTCCTCGAGCTGCACGTCCTGCACTACCATCGCCTGCTTTTTAGGGCCTGCGCTGATATTGCTCAGGAGGTATCCGCCTATCAGCAGCAGCACCAGAAGGGCCGTTCCGATCAGCGCATTCCGGAGACGCCGGTTATAGGTCTTCCGAAGGTCGTAAGCACCATATTCCTTATTTCGCCCATCAAAGATGATGTCGAGCACATCGGAATTTAAAATTTTATTCGGCTCCATATCAATGGTTTTAATGAGTTTAAAAGCAAATCAGTTTACTTGATCCCGTTTGCCTGTTCAGTCTGCTCTATCAACTTGGCCTCGTATGGCGAAACATTGTCCACCAGCGCATAACGCTTTATCGCATCGATGGTCATCTCGTCCAGTATGTTCACTGTATTCTTATACGTACAGTCCTTGCTGGGTTTGAGGATCACCACAAAATCGGCCGTATCCGTTCTTCTCTTCTTGTCCAGGATTACATCCCGCACGCCCTTGAATGTCGTAGGCTGCAGCTTGGTGGGGTCGTCCCCTTCATAATAATAGATCTGGTCGTTCTTGGCAAGCATGAGGGTCAATACAGCAGACTGCTTTACCTTATTCTGCTCTTCGGGCTTTTGAACGTCCTTGGGCAGAAATATCTTCATGGCCGTAGGCTGGCTGACCGTGGTGGTAAAAATAAAAAAAGTGATCAGCAGAAAACCCAGGTCAACCATTGGAGTAAGGTCTACCCGGGTAGAAAGCTTT
>CAYYZJ010000384.1:0-7130 GCA_964475615.1 uncultured Flavitalea sp.
GATCGAAGCCATGTCGATGGGTAAAGCAGTCATTGCTACCCACGTGGATGGCACGAAGGAAGTGCTTCAAAACGGCTATAACGGTTTGATGACAACACCAGGGAATATACCCGAACTGGCTGCAGCCATCGTTAAATTGGCCGGTGATAAAGAATTAAGAGAACAATTCCGGGAAAAAGCCATCGACACGGTTGCCCTGAAATTCGATGCAGCGGAAATGACAAAAAAAATAGAGGCTGTATACACAGACTTGCTTAAATGAACCCACCCTATAATAACATGCAGTATGGAATTTGAAAGAATAGCAGACATAAAGCGATTGAACTTTATCATCGAGGTATTGAAAAAAAACCTGCCTTCCGGTGCCGAAGTGCTGGATGTGGGTTGCGGCAATGGCGTGATCTCACGCAGCCTCGGCGAACAGGGATTTACCGTTAAGGGAATCGATGTAAGTGAGAAGGCCATTGCAAAAGCAAAAGCGCTCAACACTTTCCCCAATGTCAGGTTCGAGGTAACCAGTGCCGAGCAACTGGTAGCCAATGGTCATCGCTACTATGCCATAATATGCAGTGAAGTGCTGGAGCATCTCAACGATCCCGGAAGATTGCTGCGCGTATTGCATGAATCATTGGAGCAGGAAGGCATTCTGATCGTAACGGTTCCCAATGGCAAAGGCCCGAGGGAAATGCTGGTAACACGGCCTATTATCAGCCTGCAGCAAAAGAACAACTGGGTTTGGAAGCTGGTCAAGAAAATAAAATCTGCATTCGGATATAAGGGAACCACGGCTCAGAGCGACGCGGATGATCTTACGCATATCCAGTTTTTCACCAAATCGTCATTGGAAAAACTGGCAAATGCCAATCGTTTCAGTATTATTCAATTTGGGAAAACCAATTTCATTGAGGATGTTTTTCCGTTTTCTTTTTTTTCCAGGAAGATCAAGGTATTGCAAAAATGGGATTGCGCTATAGCGGAACGATTGCCATATCAACTGACCGGCGGATTTGTTACTGTATGGAAAAAGCAGCGCTATGAGTGAATTAGCAACGATCAAGACGGAGCCAAAGACAGCCGGCAAGCCCCGGAAACAATTCCTGAATTATATACACTACTTCAGGGGCATTGCTATATTGTTTGTTGTCGGCGGCCATGCCTATTTAACGTTGACCTGGGATAAAGGAACATTTAACCAGATTTTCTTCGACAGCCTGTGGCAGAACGGCTCTGTATTATTTGTGTTCATTGCAGGATTCCTGTTCCAGCATCTTTCATGGAAATTCGAGTACAAAAAATATTTAAAGAGCAAAGCGCAGAATGTAGTGCTTCCTTACCTGATCATTTCTACCCCGGAAATAATATACAGGTTATATACGAACAGGTTCATGGATTTCTCCGTTGCCGAAAATCCGGACATCTATACCTGGAGTGTTGCTCATAAATTGTGGTATTTTCTTTCACAGGGAGCGCATTTGCCTCAGTTATGGTTCGTTCCGATGATCATTCTGTTTTATCTGATATCGCCGCTCCTCATCTATATTGACCGGCATCCAAAACTTTATTATTCGCTTTTTTTGACCATCGCAGTTTCTTTACTTGTAGAAAGGCATCCATTCAGCAATATCCTCAAAATGTTCGTTCATTTTTTTTCTGTTTACCAGTTCGGGATGTTCATCAGCCACTACAAGGAACAGTTTATGGAATTCGCGAAAAAGAACTGGATACTTATCAGTGTGCTGTCGATCGGCGCTTTCATCGCCAATCTTGTTTTTTATGATAAATATTTCTATCCGCTGAATTATGTGCACAAGATGCTTTTCTGCGTATTTTTTCTTTACTGGGCCTGGCGCCTGGATAAATACATCCCGAAATTTTTCGGATACCTTGCCGAAACGAGCTTTGGAATATTCTTCGTGCATTATTATTTCAATATCATTTACTATACAATCTGCAACCACTTTTTTCCTGCCATGAAAAGGGGTGGGCCGCTGACCTGGCTGGCCTGCATGATATTCGTAATTATCGGCAGCGTGGTCCTCATAGAAGCGATCAAAAAAATATTTCCCAGGCAGCACAAAAATATTGTCGGCTGCTAGTATCATAACATAAACATATATAATGAATTATACCGATAAAAGTTATTTTGTTAAAAATTATGAGAGTACAAAAAAGAATTTTATCTTGCATGCGTTTTAATTTTAACAGATTTACCCTATCTGATATTCTTCGAATAACCTCTGTTTTTCGTTCCTTTCATCCACTGAATTTCTAGTTCCAATTCCTGCTGAGTTAAGATCCCAATTATCTTTCTGTTCGCGCGCTGCGAATCCTACAGATTAACCTGCCCAAAAGGCGTATGTCCAATTATCCCTGTATTTTAAAAAATGTAACTGTTAGTCATTTATTCATCAAACATAATCGTAGAATCATCGCCTCAAACTATTCAAACCTTTAGTATGAAACTTTTTACAAAAACCCTAAGTTTACTCATTGCTGTTTTATTTTCTTTCCAGGCTTTCAGCCAGACCGGAGTGCTCGATCCCAATGATACCATCCGCATTTACAATCCAGCGGCTCCTCCTGCCACTCCGCCTTACGGCACGCTTGCCAAATGGGTAAAAACAACCAGGTTGAATTACAACACTTCCTCGTACAAGTGTTATTTTTATAAGGGATTGGCTTTTCGCCTGAAGTTTCCCAAAACCTATCAGAAGGTGAACGATGGAAAGCTATATCCATTATACCTTTTCTGGCATGGCGTAGGTGAAAAAGGTTCGATCTACGATAATGAATACCAGCTTTATCATGGAGGCGATGTTCACATGAATGCCGTAGATAACGGTAAGTTTGACGGCTTTTTATTATACCCCCAGTCTTCTTCCAGCTCAGGCTTTTTCGGCAACGCGCAATATGATATAATATACGATCTCATCGTAAATTATCTTATTCCACAGGTAAAAGTGGATCCCAACCGCATATATGTTGATGGTTTGTCGGGCGGTGGAACTGCTACATGGTCATTTGCCATGAGATATCCAAAACTGGTAGCAGCCCTTACGCCGATCAGTGCTGCCGATTATTCATTTGAGGATGGAGTTTCCAATTTAAAATTTACTCCCATCTGGCAACACCAGGGGGGATTAGATAAATCCCCTGCTCCCGGCACTACCCTTAACCTGGTAAATTACTATAAAAATGCAGGAGCCAATATAACTTATACCTTATACACTACACTCGGACATGGTTGCTGGGATTCCGCATGGGCCGAACCCGACTATTATCCTTTCATGCTCAGAGCGCATAAGGCCAACCCATGGGCCCTTTTCGGCAGAACGGAATTCTGTCCCGGCGACACCATTAATGTAACCATAGGCATTACTCCCGGATTTGACGCGTATGAATGGCGTAAAGACGGTCAACCTATAGCCGGCAGCGGCAATACCATTGTTGTAACTGCGCCTGGTTCGTATGACTGCCGCTTCAAGAACGGCTCTGTATGGTCGCCCTGGTCGCCCACTCCGCTGGTCATTAAAATAAAAGGGGCAACGGTTTCTCCGGCCATTACCGTTTCCGGCCTGGCCAGCGATGTATTGCCTGCGCCTGATGGAAGCACTGGTGTGCAGTTAGAGGTGCCTGATGGATATGCTTCCTATCTCTGGCAAAAAGTAGGATCAACAACTACGCTCAGCACCACACGGTTCCTGCCCAATGCAACTCCCGGCGATTATCATGTTAAGGTTACCGAGCTTTACGGTTGTTCCAGCGACTTCTCTGCGCCATTTACTGTTATTAATGCCAATGGCGCCAATGGCCCTGACGCTCCTACCAGTCCTGTTGCCACAGCGATTTCGCAGACACAAATAAAACTGAACTGGAGTGAAAACCCCAGTCCTGCTTTCCCCGAAACCCAGTTTGAAATTTATCAGGCTTCTGCTTCGGCCGGCCCGTATAAGCTAATCGGCTTTTCTCCCGCCCATGTGGATTCATTCAGTGTAGGCGGTCTGAATGCCAAGAGCACCTACTACTTTAAAGTAAGGGCGATAAACAACAGCGCCGCATCTGCAGCCACTGCAGCGTTCAGCGCAACCACCCTCACCGATAACAGACCTCCCACGGCTCCGGGCAACCTGAGAACCGGCCTCATTACAGCCAATTCCGTGCAGTTGTTCTGGGACACTGCGGTCGACGATGCCGGGGTAACCAATTATGATGTCTACATAAACGGCCAGAAATCATATACGCTAGGCAATCAAAGCAGCTATACCGTGTACAGCCTTACCGAGGGTCAGACTTATACTTTTGCTATAAAAGCAAGGGACTTCTCCGGCAACCAATCGCCCTTCAGCAATCAGGTTTCCGCTGCGGCTGCTTTTAACGGACTTGCCTATTCCTATTATGAAGGCACGTACAGCACACTTCCCAATTTCAGTACGCTGACACCTATCGCAACAGGGATTGTAAAGAATATTTCCCTTGACCAGCGCCAGCATGAAACCAATTTTGCTTTCTTATGGCAAGGGTATATCAATATTCCGGTAACAGGCACATATACATTCCAGACAAGTTCCGATGACGGAAGTAAATTATATATCGATACCACGTATGGTTCAACTGTACCGGCAACCGTAAGCAATGATGGTTTGCATGGTACCGTAACCGTAACCAGCGCTCCGCTGACCCTGAGCAAAGGAAGACATCGCTTTGCAGCTACTTTCTTCCAGCAGGGAGGCGGATACGTTATGACAGTACAATGGAAAACGCCTCAGACCGGTTCGTCCTTCGTTAAGATACCGGACAGTGCATTTGTTGAAACAGTGACCAGCCCCGGAGCAGCGCCTACCGCCCCCACCGGATTAACGGCTGCGGCACTTTCTTACAAGAGCGTAAGCCTAAACTGGATAAGCACCAGCAATAATGAAATTGCCTTTGAAGTTTACCGCTCCACCAGTTCAGGAGGGCCATTTGTAACCATCGGCAGAACGCTTGCTCATGTAACCAGTTTCACAGATACCCTGGCACAGCCGGCCACTACTTATTATTACAAGGTTAAAGCAATCAACCAGTATGGACAGTCCCTGTTCAATGGAGAAGACAGTTCAGGGCTGAAGTACAAATACTATGAAACAGGCACCATTAGCGTGCTGCCTGATTTCTCTACACTTACTCCTACTTCAACAGGAACTACAAGTGTATTTGACCTGAGCATACCCAACCGCGGCTCCAATTTTGCGGTTAGCTATGATGGTTATATTAACATCCCGACCACCGGCAATTATACTTTCTATACTTCCAGCGACGATGGCAGTAAACTATATCTGAACGGAACCACGGAAGCCAACCTCGTAGTGAACAATGACGGGCTGCATGGCACCGCCGAGAAATCAGGGGTAGTCAACAACCTCAGCGCAGGATCGCATATCATCCGGGGTACTTTCTTCCAGCAGGGAGGAGGACAGGTATTTACAGTAAGCATTGCAGGGCCAGGTCTTGCCAAACAGGCCATTCCGGCAAGTATGCTTACCAGACCTGTAGTCAGTGTAACCACTCCGGCCTTACCCGGATCTCCGGCAACACCGATCAACTTTACTGCGCAGGCTCAGAGCCCGTCCAAAATACTGTTAAGCTGGAAAGACGGAGGCACTGCCGCCACCACATTCGAGCTGTACCGTTCAAGCAACAACAACCTGAACTATGTGCTGCTTAAAACGGTTCCTGCTACCGGAGGCACTATAAACTATGCCGACAGCAATCTTTTCTCCAATGCAGTATACTATTATAAAGTAAGGGCGGTTAATGTTGGCGGATATTCGGCGTATGCCAATGAAGTTTCCGCAACGACTTTAAACAATGTTCCTGTTGTTACGCCAATTACGGATAAGAACGCAAGATATGGTACGCAACTGGTGGTTAACTTTACTTCGACAGATGCAGACAATGAGCAGTTAACTACAGTTATTACCAATCTTCCGTCATTCGGCAGCTTCCTCTCCACCGGCAATGGAACAGCTACCATTACATTCAGCCCCACTGCTGCAGACCAGGGAGTTTACAACAACATTACCATAACCGTGAACGACCAGCATGGCGGCGTAGCATCCACCAGCTTTAACCTTACCGTAAACGACAATTACAATCCTGAAATAACAGGCAGCACTACGGTAAGCGTAAATGAAGGCGCCAGCTCATCACTTGTTCTGAACGCCAACGATCAAAACCCGTCGGACAGCATCAGGTGGACCTTTACCGGATTGCCTTCATTCGTTACGTCAAATGTTACAGGCACCAGTACGGCCAGCACAGCAACGTTCACCATCAAACCTGGTTATGCCGATGCCGGAACCTATACATTCACTGCAAGCACTTCAGATGGAAGAGGTGGTTCAGACGACAGGCAGGTTACGGTGACGGTAAACCCGGTTAATCCCAACAGCAAGATCTATATCAACTTTAAAGATTCGGCAGGTACAAATGCGCCGGGCTGGAATAATCTCAACACTTCGCCTGCTATTAATAAAGTATTCAGCTCGTTCATAGACGATTCGGGCAATCCGACAACTGTTGGTATGAAGATACTTACCAACTGGCAGAACGTTCCGACACCAACAGGAACTACGGGAGTGAATACAAAAAATAACAGCGGCGTTTATCCGGATGCGGTAATAAGCACCTTCTGGTGGACGAATGCCAAGCAAACACTCCGGCTCACGGGACTGGATACTTCTTCCCTGGTAAGCTATAAACTGACCTTCTTCGGAAGCAGGGGAAGCGTTTCAGATACCCGCATGTCGCAGTACACGGTAAATGGTACCAGCGTTACCTTGAATGCTTCCAATAACTCGACAAATACTGTCAATATCGGCAATTTAAGACCGGCAGCAGACAGCAGTTTGTCTGTAGATGTAACCTATGCACCGGGATATGCCGCCTACAGCTACATCAATGCGCTGGTCATTGAAAAATCGTACGATGACCATACAGCCCCGGCAACGCCCAGAAATTTTGCAGTTGACCTGACAACGAGCTTATTTGGAAGCCTGACCTGGGATGCTATTGCCTATAATGATAACGGTTATCAGATTTACCGTTCAACCGCATCGGATTCGAGCAATTATACTTTAATTGCCACTACC
>CAYYZJ010000385.1:0-8885 GCA_964475615.1 uncultured Flavitalea sp.
GGCCGCTGATATTGATGCATGACCGTATCGGCAGTTGTTTTGAGTGTTGAATCGCCGTCGCCGAAAAGCCATTTGTAATGCGTGGCCCCTGTTGAATGGTTGTAGAAAGTAGTAGGTGTATTGGCCACCGGGGGAATAGGCTGATCGGTAAACGCTGCTGTAGGCTTTGGACTGACCACAATGGTGAACCGGGTTGAATCCACTTTATTGCAGGTTCCGGAATCAACGACCTTGAGGGTGATCACATAAGTTCCGGTATCATTGTAAAGATGCGAAGGACTGAAATCGGTAGACCCGGTTCCATCGCCGAAATCCCAGAAGAACTGCTGGCCTGCCAGTGAAGTATTGTTGAAGTAAGCCGTGTAAGGAGCGCAGCCTGCCGCCGGCGTCTCGAACTGTGCTTTTACGAGCGGAGCAACGCGCAGGGTATCGGTGAGCGAATCATACTTGTTGCAATAATTGGTATCGAGCAGCGTGAGCTTAACCACATAGGTCCCTGCAGATGCATAAGCATGATTCAAGCTGCCGGTTCCTGTAACCAGTGAAGAGCCATCGCCGAAATCCCAGCGGAAAGAAGTATCGGTAAAAGGCTTGCCTGCCGGGGGAGTGGAAAGATTATCGAACTGGTAATTGAGCGCCTGGCAGGGATTGAGTTTGGTTATTTTCATATCCAGTGTAACCGCATCGTTCCTTACGCGGATGGTAGTATAAGCGGTGTCGCTGATATTGCAGGTGCTGGAATCGATGGCGATCAGTCTTACGCGATAGGTGCCGACATTATTGTAAGTATGCGTAACCTGGTTAACAGTGGTAACGGAATCGGGAGTTCCGTCGCCAAAACTCCAGACCCAGGTTTTTGCATCGTGGATGGTATCGGTAAAGACCACTGAAAGCGGCACGCATCCCGAACTGTCGTATCTACCGTTGATGGATGTACGAAGATCGGCGCCTACTCCGGCAAAATTAAAAGCGATCTTCACAGCGGCCAGGTTGCATCCGTAGGGAAGAGCGCCGTTGGTTCTTGACCATACTCCCGGCGTAGTGGGGAAAGCCCCGGCGGGGCCGCCGCAGTTGGCGCAGATGGCTTCATAAATGACGCCTTGTTTGTCATACCGGCTGGTTCCGCCGTCGACATGATCGCCCAGTCCTCCGTCCTGCCCGAAGAAGCTGCCATAAAGCTGGCTCTTGGCATTTTTTTCCAGCACGAAAAAATAAAAATCGCTTCCATCCGTGCTTTTCTTTACAGCGTCTGAAGTAGTGGTCAGTCCCGCTGTTCCTGCATTGTTATAGTCATCTCCCTTATCGATGCCGCCTCCCCATCCGGCCACATATACATTTTCGCAGCGGTCTACCAGGAAAGCGGTAATGGAAATATTGGGATAGGTTCCTCCCGGCCCGAAATTGGCTGAATAAACAATGCTGGAAAGATCGGGCTGAAGCTTGGTGATGAATTGTTTTCCGTTCGCCTGGTTACCGCCCTGGTTGAACGGTGAATTGGCGACCGGGATCACGCTGGTGGTGGTGCCGGTAACGTATGGAAATCCATGCTTGTCAAATTGAACGCCATAGATCACTTCTGTTCCCTTGGTTCCGAAATACGATGATTTGCGCAGTGTTGTTCCGTCATTGCTGATGATCGAAATAAATCCATCGATGCCGCCCGAATTGGAAGGAAATAATACCGAACCGGCGGATGTTCCCGGAAAATCAGTGCTGGCTGTGCCTCCGGCAACATACAGATCATTATTAGTAGGATTCAATGCAAGCACAAATGCTGCATCGTCGTCGCTGCCTCCGAGATATGAACTGAAGATCACATTGCTAAGGTCCGGATTCGTTTTTATCACAACTCCATCCTGGTTGCCTCCGCCGCTGGTCTTTTGAAAAGCGTTGGCAGTAACGGGAAAATCCGTGGAGCGGGTGCATGAGGCCAGGCAGATATTATTGCCCCCATCGATGATCACTTCGCTTCTTCCATCATCGCCATAATTCAGGCGCAGCGATTCGGTTCCCGCAGGGTTCACATATTTGGGCCGGATGTTCACGCCATCATCGCCTTTACCTCCGAATAAGCGGGAGCCGATGAGGCTGGTTCCGTTTGCATTGAACTTGGTGATGAAAATATTGAAATTGGGAGTGTTGTCATCAGTTCCTGTTCCGAAAGTAGGTTGTGTACGCGGGAAATCGGATGAGCTGGTTCTTCCTGCCACGATCAGGTTGCCGGCATTATCCACGACCAGGCTATGCGGCTGTTCATTGCCGCCTCCGCCGAGATAAGTGGCATAGATGCGGGCGCTTCCGTTTGAACTGAACTTCATGATCACGGCATCGTATCTGAAACCGCCTTCGGATTCATCGCCGCCTTTGTATGAAGTTTGATAAGCGCCCGGTGTGTATGGAAAGCCGCTGCCGCCTCCGCGCTCATCGTTATATCCGAGCACAATTCCTCCGGCATAAAAATTACCCTGTGCATCGTAGGTGGCTGTATAGCCCCAGTTATCGGATGTGCTTTTGGTGAATGTGGAGAAGATGAGGCTGGGATCGATGACGAGCGTGGTATTGCTGAGATAATGTTTTACTTTGAAGCGGACTATGTTGCCGGTATCGAGTACGAACCTGCAGTCGACAGAAACCCGGCCCGTTTTATCGAGCTGATAGGATTCCGGCATGGATTCTTTTACATCGCGCACCGAAGTATGGGTGGTTAATTGATTATTTTTTAAAATTAATTTATCGGCTCCTGCATATTTCATGGCAATTGCAGAAGGATTGCCGCCGGGATGAACGATCAGATCGTATTTCAATGTTCCGTTCTGATCGGTATAATAACGGAGATCAATATTCGGATAAATGTTCCTGTAGGTGATGCCCTGGTACGTTTTGCAGCCCGTGGCCCATTTGGAAGGATCTTTCCCGATAAAATAATTGCTGATGCCGGGCAAAGGTTTATCGGGCACTATCTCCACATTATCGCTGGCATTTACAAAATTAACCTGGTAAACATGCGAGTGAACGATGCCCTGTGCAGGGGCTGCCGGTATCGCTTTGGTAAGATTCGTTCCCTGGGTATGCACTTTACCTGCGGCAGCGGCCTCATTGTGCGAATGGCCGTGAACTGCTTCCTGCAGGTTGGCCATATCTTCGTCGTTGTGCAGGAGCACGGTAAAGCCCTGCTTCTGCAGAAAAAAACTTCCGTTGCCGATCTCTGCCCTGAACCGTACGCGCTGATCCCACTGGCCTTTGTTCTCAATAAATTCAAGATTGGAATATCCGCCTTGTGCAAAAGCAGCATGAGCAAGCTTGATGATGAAAAGGCAGATTATAAACGATCTTTTTCCCAAGGGTTCGTTTTAAAAAATGATAAACTCTGGATTCAACTGTAATTTATGAAATCTTACTCCATTCTGTTTTCCCATATTGAGAGAGAAGGTGATTTTTAAGCTTCAAATTTTCGGCCGAACTCAGCTCGGGGTCTTTATCCAGGAGCCTTTCCGCTTCTGCTGCGGCCAGATCCAGCCATTGCCTGTCCTGAACGATATCGGCGAGCTTGAAATCGAGCATGCCGCTCTGCCTGGTACCGGCTATATCGCCCGGCCCGCGGAGCTCCAGGTCTTTTTCCGCTATCCTGAACCCATCGGTAGTTGAACATACGGTTTTTAAACGCTCCCTGGCTTCTTTATTCAACGCAGGGCTTGTTAATAATATGCAAAAGCTCTTTTCAGCTCCTCTTCCCACCCGGCCTCTGAGCTGATGCAATTGCGACAGGCCGAATTTTTCGGCGCTTTCAATGACCATCACAGTAGCATTGGGAACGTTCACCCCTACTTCAATAACAGTGGTGGCCACCATGATCTGAGTATCATGGCACACGAATCGTTGCATATTGGTTTCGCGCACTTCGTTGGTCTGGCGGCCATGAACCATGCTGATCCAGTATTTGGGCTCAGGGAACCAGGCTTTGATGTTCTCGTATCCCTTCATCAGATTTTCATAGTCGAGCTTTTCCGATTCTTCTATCAATGGGAAGATGATATAAGCCTGCCTCCCGCGGTCTAATTCGGCGCGGATGAAATCCATGACCTGGGGCCTGCTATCTTCATAACGATGTACGGTAACTACGGGTTGCCTGCCGGGAGGCAGCTCGTTCATGATGCTGTAGTCGAGATCGCCGTAAGCGGTCATGGCCAGGGTTCTCGGAATGGGAGTGGCCGTCATGACCAGCATGTGCGGCGGTATGGCCGATTTGTTCCAGAGCCTGGCGCGCTGCGCCACGCCGAAGCGATGCTGCTCATCCACCACAGCGAGGCCGAGATTGGCGAACTGCACGGAATCTTCAATGATGGCATGTGTGCCGATGAGGATGTCCAGCGTGCCGTCTGCGGCCTGCCCGATAATTGACTTGCGCTCTTTTGCCTTGGTGGAACCGGTGAGCAGGCTTACCGACAGCGGCATTTTATCGAGCAGTTGCCTGAAGCTTTCATAATGCTGCCTGGCCAGGATCTCCGTCGGCGACATCAGGCAGCTCTGAAATCCATTGTCCGCCGCCATCAGCATCGACAGCAGGGCCACGATGGTTTTGCCGCTTCCTACATCGCCCTGGAGCAGGCGGTTCATCTGTGTTCCGCTGCCGGTATCTTTTCTTATCTCTTTCAATACTCTTTTCTGCGCGCCGGTCAATTCAAAAGGAAGATAGCCATGATAAAAAGTATTGAACAGGTCGCCCACCTGGCCGAACACCAGTCCCTTGGAATAGCGATGCCGTTGCGACTTTATGCGTGCCATCCTTACCTGCGCCAAAAAAAGCTCTTCAAATTTCAGACGGTCCAATGCACGGGTGTATGTTTCCGTGGAATCAGGGAAATGGATCCCGTAAAATGCATGATAGCGTGAAGGAAATTTTAAGCGGTTGATCAGATCCTGCGGCAATATTTCCGGAATATCTTTTTCAGTCAGCATTCCGAGCAACTGTTGCGTAAGCTTGCCGATCTGGCGGGCGCCCAGTCCTCTTGCTTTTAATTTTTCAGTGGTAGAATATACCGGTTCAAGAAAAGACCGGCCTCCGGGATTTTCTTCTTTCAATGGCTCTATCTCAGGGTGACTGATCTGCGCATTGCCCTGGTAAAAACTCAGCCTGCCGTATACGAGATAATCCTGTCCGGTATGCAGCATCTTCTGAATCCAGTTGATGCCCTGGAACCAAACCAGTTCCAGCGTTCCGGACTTGTCCCTGATCTCGCCTACCAGGCGCCTTACTTTTTTTTGTCCGATCACTTCCAGGCTGGTCAGTCTTCCCGCCACCTGGATGAATTCGGTTTGAGGCGTGATTGCTGCTATCAGACTGATTTTCGTTTTGTCGACATGGCGATATGGAAAATGCTCCAGCAAGTCCCGGAAACTGAAAATGGACAATTCCTTTTTCAGCAGGTCGCCTTTCAAAGGCCCCACTCCTTTCAGGTATTCGATGGGATTTGATAATATGGACGAAGCCGTTTGGATAAAACCAGGTTTGCAGCAAAAATAAATCAATAGCCTGAAGCACACATAAAAATGGCTGACGGTTTAATTGATGCATGCGTTGATAAGATCCTTTACAGCCGGCTGCAATATAAGAGTAGCATAAGGTAATAAATAAATACCTTATGCTACCCTGTTTTGTGATTACTGTATGTGATTACAATTTGATTATTTTCTTTATGGTTTCCCATTGGCCTATCCGAATACGAACGATATATACTCCTTTAGATAATCGGCTGTTTAAATAATAAGTGCCTGAAACCGCATCCTGGTTTTTTGCGGATAGATATTCAGCCTGAGTGTGGCCCGTAAGATCTATGATTTGTACGGTCATAGGTCCTCTTAGATCATTGTTCAGTTGAATTATAAATTTATCGTAAACCGGATTGGGCAATATCTTTAAAGCTGCGGCTTTTTCGTCGGATTCATCTTCTGTTTGCCGGTCTACATTGCTTATTGCTGAAGTAGATACCGAAGTGCTTGCCGTTGTGGTAGTATTATCCGGATTTTCAATTATTGTGAAACCGTTTAAATAGTCAAAAGAGCTTATTTTGTCGATATAGATTACCAACTGACCAAGCGTATTAGGGCTGATGTTGGAGAATAGGGCTTTGTTTATAAGATTGTTGTAGGTATCGATTGTCTGAGCAGCGCTTCCGGTCTTGAATTCAGTAGGATTCCCGGAACTGGATCTGCTGGCATATAGCTCCAGGTTATACTGCTTTGAAGGAGAAAGCCCATAGAGGGTCAATGTTCTGTTCATGGAAGAATAGCTGGTATACCTCAATACTTCTGCAGGGGCCATGCCGCTACCGTAACCGGCTCCATTGTCTTTAACGGCCTGGCTATGGCTTAACAGGGCGGTTACACCGGAGCTGGAACCGTCGGAATATTTGAATGTACCTGAGCTGATGTTGACGGAGGCATTGGAACCTGAAGCGGTAACAACATTCCAGTTATTCCATTCGCTGTTGTTGTAGGGATTTGTTCCGCCATACAAATTCACTTTGATATATTTAGCGGTTTCAGTCGATCCGGATTGCGAGGCCGGCGGAGCAGGATTGCTGACGGTTACTGTTTGAGTGAGGCTGGTATCGCCGTTCCGGAGCATCCATTGATATACGTTCATGGTTTTGTAAGTGCCTGTACCCAGGCTTACCACGTTTGGATTGGAGGCAGTCCAGTTGGTCTGGGCCGGGTTCCAGAAATTTTCAAAGCAGCAGTGGCTTCCATTTCCAAAATCAGTTACTATACGTGTTGCTGATCCGGGAACTGCATCATTCATGGCCTTACAATAGGTCTGCATATCTCTGCCTCCGTCCGCGATCTGATCAAATCCCCATAACTTGCCTCCGAGCTTTGCATAAGAAACCATGTTAAGCGGATAGGCAGGAGTGGCGGCAAATATATTTCCGGGTTTTACGCTTTCAGGCACGCAAACGCTTTTTACCATGCGACCGTAAGTATAATCGCCGGCAGCGGGCATATAGCTGACGAATGTAGAGGAATACCACCCGCCGGCGCTAGGCCCTGTAAAATGCAGGGCATTTCTTTTAATTTTGTATCTGCCGAGGATGGCATCTATTCTTATTTTAACAGCAGGAGGTAATTGTGCCTGATTGGGTGGTTGCAGTGAAATAAGTATCGGATAGTGAACACCGTTACCTAATTGCACACTGCCGTCCCATCCATTGAGCAACCAGTAATGGGGGCCATAAATTCTGAGTTTTGTCACATCTGTTCCCACTTCCCCGGCGCCGGGAAAAAAGATAATACATTCACTGCTGTCCTTTTTTGAGGGATCATAAGTAACACGCGCATTCCATCCGGCAAATGTGGTGTCGTACGTTTTTTGTTGTGCTTTGACCGTAAATGCTAAGGTGATCAATAGCACGGTGAGCCTTGTTTTCATAGTTGACATTTTGGATTTTTGATAAATAATCTGTTTACTGCCCGGACACCCCGTCTGTTCGCAGTAATAGGGAACATCCGCTTCCGGGTATGTTTTGCATAGTCAGCAACAGAAAAAAAATATGCTTATGGCTTTTCAGCCATTACATTATTTCTGTATGAAGGAAAGGTTTAACGGTTGCGCCTGTGGTTATTCATGATGTGGCATAGCATCGCCCGGCGCATTTTATGCGGTGCAAAGCAGATGCTTTGCACCGCGGAGCAGCATTCGTTAATTTATATGGTAAGCTAATCGGAAGTAGTCTGGTTATGACTAAAGAACGAAACCATAATCGCTATAGTTTTATTATTTTCTTTGTATCGCTCCATCCGCCAACCTGAACCTGAACAGTATATATTCCGGAAGGCAGGCTCTTTGTTAAATAATAGGTTTCGGAAACAGTATTTTGATTTTTTTGCGAACGGAATTCGGCTTGAATACGTCCTGACATATCTATGATCCGTATGGTCATCGCTCCCTGATAGCTGTTATTCAACTGCAGCACGAATTTGTCGCTTACCGGATTCGGATAGATCGAGAGGCCGGCTCTTGCTCCTGCTTTTGTACCGAACACATCTTCTTCCCATACCAGTTTTTCTGTTCCTACACTATCGGGAGTTTCAGCATCTATTGTCTGGGTTTCCGAACCTCCGCCGCCATTGACACTGACATTGGCCGCTGCTGTTGTATTGGTGCCGGTTTCCGTGATGGTGAACCCATTCAGGTAATTGAAATCATTTGTTTTCTTAATGGTGATCGTCAACTGGCCTTTTGAATTGGGCACCTGTCCGGTGAAGGTTGCAGCATTGGTATAATTATCATAAGTATTTATTGTTTTAGAAGAGCTGCCGATAGAGAATACAGTTGGATTATCCGGTTGTGCTCTGCTTGAATACAAGGCAATAGAATATGTTTTAGCAGGCGATAATCCCGAGAGCGTGAGTGTTCTGGCTACCGACGAGTAACTGGTATACCTGAGCACTTCAGCCGGCGCCATTCCGCTTCCATAAGTGGAAGGATTGTTATTGTCATCATTATCTTTAACTGCCTGGCTGTGGCTTAGCTTGGCGCTTATGCCCGAGCTGGTGCCATCGGTATATTTCAGCGTGCTTGAGCTGATATTGACCGAGGCCACAGAGCCCGAAGCGGTAACAACATCCCAGTTATTCCATTGGCTGTTTGAATAAGCATTGACACCGCCATATATGTTAACCTGAACAGATTTACTTTGAGCAGTGGCTGTAGCAGGCGGCGTAGCAGCGACCGATGCAGTTACGGTAATGCTGACATCGTCCCAGGCCCTGGCGCCGAGGTTATCGACGACCGTAAGGCGGAATACATACGTGCCGACAAGTAAATGGCCGATAACCGGATTGCTGATATGGTAGTTGGTGATGGTAAATTGCGACGGCCCTGAAAT
>CAYYZJ010000386.1:0-4891 GCA_964475615.1 uncultured Flavitalea sp.
TTGCGGCGGATGAGGTATTTTGTGTTAAGCATATTGTACGCCATCATGTTTCCCTTGGCAAGCTGGTTTGTGATGAGATCATTGTAGAGAGCCAGTTTGGCCGGATGATAGCCTCCTACCGAATTATGATGATAGGAAGCATGCGCATCCTGAAAGGGATCGCCGGAACTTTGGTCGAGTACCCGCACATTTTTATCGGGGTCTTTATCGATGACAAGATCGGCAGGGGTGGGAGCAAATGCCGATTCGATATCCGCAGGTTCAACGAACTTGTCATCATTCAGGTATTTTCTTCCTTCGGCCAACAGGTCATAGGAGCTTAATATGAGCATGCCGCCTATTAAAACGGCCGGTTTCAGTTTGCCTTTCAGATAAAAGCCAAGCAATACGGCGGCTAAAGCAACGAGTAAAAAGGAACGGATCAGATCGGATCCGAATAAAGACCGGCGGTCGGACTGGAGGCCTTTTACAATGGAATTGCCCAGATCATTAGCCTGTTGTTGCATTTCGGGACTTGGCTGGTTTCCCTTTGCCATTTGCTGCAATATATTGGAAGAAAAATTCTGTTTCAGCGCGGCATCGTTAGGCCCCTTGAAATCGGCCGAAAAATAAAAGCCGATAACCAATAAAAATAATGCACCGGTGATCAGTGCCGTTGTTTTAAACTGTTTCCACAATACATCCTTTTGATCCTTGCCTTCCAGCAGTTGTTGCAATGCCAGTCCGGCCAGTAAGGGAAATGCCAACTGCGGCATCACCAGGGCCATGGTAGGAGCGCGGAATTTGTTATAGAAAGGAAGATGGTCGAACAGAAAATAATTGAACGCTGCAAAATGGTTTCCCCAGGCCAGTAATATGCCGGATACCACTGCTGCCAGTATCCACCACTTGTGCCAGCTTTTAACATAAACCATCCCGAAAATAAACAGGAAACAAATGACCGCGCCCAGGTAAACCGGCCCGGCTGTAGATGGCTGCTTTCCCCAGTAAGAATAAGCGTTAGCATAACGAAGGGCTGTTTCTTCCGGCATCCCGATCTCACTGAGCTTTTCGGCAAATTTTGAATTGCCGGTGATCTCATCGCCTTCGCTGCCGCCGCCATAAATACCCGGAACAAAAAGGGTTAATGTTTCCGCAATGCCATAGCTCCAGTTGAATGCATAATCTTTGTCCAGCCCGCCTTTTGTTTTGTTCCTGGCATCGCCTGTCAGTTCGGATTTTCCGCCCCGCATGGTTTCCGTGGCATATTCCTTGGTGGGCAGCATGGTCACCGAATAGGTAAAAAAGCCAAGTGTGCCTGCGGCAAGTGCAATGAGCGCGCCGAGCAGTGCGCTTTTTATCTGTTTCTGCTTCCAGCTATGGATAAAATAAACGATGGTAATGAACCCGAGCATGATGCCGGTGTAATACATGATCTGAATATGCTGAGTGCCCGTCTGCATCCCTAGAAAGATGGCGAGCAGGGCGGCGCCTAAAAGATATTTTCGCTGATAGATGAGCAGCAGCGAGGCGAGCACTGCCGGCATATATCCGATATTGAACATTTGGGTGTCGTGCCCTACGGTTATAATAACCGGGTCAAAGGTGGAATAGGTAAAAGCAATGGAGGACAGGATGCCAAGCCAGGGATTGATTCGCAGCACCTGTGTCAATATATAAAAACAGATACAGGCAAGAAAAAGGAAATTGATGGGCTTGGGCAGGCCGAACGTGAGCAGATAATTGAGATACCCGATCTCTATCCCCGACCTGTTTTCCATGGCTATTGTATAGGTAGGCATCCCGCTGAACATGCTTTCTGTCCATAGCGGATAATGGCCATATTTTTCTTTGAATTCGATTGATTGCTGCGCCATGCCTTTCCAGTGCATCACGTCTGACTGATACAGTTCTTTACCTTCCAGGGCCGGCTTGCCGTAAATGAGGGCGATCACCAAAAAAACAGCAATGGCAATTACATGCGGAAGCGCTTTTTTCAGCAAGGAAGCATTCATGATAAAGCATTATTGGCAGGCAAAATAAGGCATTTTAATGAAACGCTGAACGCATAACGCTAAACGCTGAACGCATTATGCAAAATGCTTTGTTATTTTTGGCCTGCGTTTGGCGTTCAGCGTTATGCGTTCAGCATGCTATGAGATTACTTTCAAAAGCAGCCTTCATCTGCAATATCTGTTTTTTACTGGCACAACTCCTCCGCCTGACCGGGCATCCGCCGGAAGGAGAGCTGATATCATTGATCATTATCCTGGGCTATGGACTGGCCATGCTGATCAATGCCATCGTGAATGTCTGGTATGCCGTTCTCCTGATCTCGCGCAAGCCTTTGAAGCCGGTTGTGCCGGTTTGGCTGATAATTGCTAATTTTCTTTTTTTTATCATCCAGCTAATCCTGTTTTTAACATGATCCATAGCATACTCCGCGACAAGCCAACCAGGCTTTTTATTTTTTTTACTGCTTTTTTTGTTGCCAATGCGCTGATTGCGGAATGCATCGGCGGCAAGATATTTTCCCTGGAAAAATTCCTCGGGTTCAGGCCGGTGCAGTTCAGCCTGTTCGGCCAGCACGGACTTTCGTTTAACCTTACCTGTGGGGTATTGCTCTGGCCGCTTGAATTTGTGATGACGGATATCGTGAATGAATATTATGGCCCGAAAGCCGTGCGGCAGATCTCCTATATTGCCGTTACACTGATATCCTATGCTTTTATCATGTTCTATGCCGCCATCCATATTCCGCCTGCCGATTTCTGGATCGGCACCAAAACAGACAGCGGCATTCCCAATATGCAGGATGCTTTTAACGGCATTTTCGGCCAGGGCATGTGGATCATCCTGGGAAGCCTGACTGCTTTTCTGGTGAGCCAGATCGTGGACGTGACCATCTTTCACCGCATCAAAGCTGTAACGGGCGAAAAATGGGTCTGGCTGCGTGCCACAGGCTCTACCATTGTTTCACAACTGGTGGACAGCTTTATTGTACTCTATATCGCCTTCCGGCTGGGAAATAACTGGAGCATGCAGCAGGTACTGGCCATTTGTCTTATGAACTACATCTATAAATTCACCATGGCTGTTGCCTTGACCCCGCTGATCTATCTTGTGGAAAGAGGCATCGAAAAATACCTCGGCCACGAAACCACCCAAAAAATGAAGCATGCGGCGATGGGATTAAGCAACGAATAAGCAAGTAACCAATAGAGCCCCACTAGCCCTTTACCACTCGCCTCTCTTGTAGTGTAAAAACTACACACTCATCATCATCAATATGACTTAAAAATGACTGGATATTCGATTGTCCGGACCTTATTTTCATGCTTAGCTTTGTATCGTCAATCCGAACGAAAAACACTGAGCACACAGTCCTGAATAGTTAAGAATCGCTGATCCGTTACTCCTCTGAAACCAAGCTGATCCGTACCCGTTGGAAAACATCCGTTCATTTTAAAAATTCAAGTTATGAAAGTGCATGCTGACAGTAACAATCCCATGGAAACAAAAGATCCGATCGCCCTGCATAATCTCGTTGATCAACTGGTATGGAGCTTATTGCCCCGCGCAGCCAGGCAGGGAAGCCTTATTGTAAACGATGTTCAGCAGGAAATGCTGGTAAACACCGACAGGAACATGCTTGCTTCCGTACTGGGAAGCCTGCTGTATAACACTGTTGCACATGCAGAAAACAACTGCATTCATGTATCGGCAAAATCATTCGGAAGAGTTACCCTTGTGCACGTAAGGAACAACTGTATCCGGCACGATCATGCCATTGCCAGCAGTCTGCACCAGGTTCAGCCATTGGCTGAAAAGCTCGGCGGATGCGTAAGCATCAGCAATAACAAAATGAAAGGTACTACCGTGGCCTTTACCTTTCTCAATCTGCCGCAAGCTGCCTGACCCGTTTTAAATCCATTCGATCCATCCCTTAATCCTTATTGGCCCTCTGCATAAAAAGCCTTTCCCCTGATCGGGAAGGGTTTTCTGCTTCAGCCGGCTGAAGCGGAAAATAGCACAATCGTTTGTGTGCGGGTTTTCCGGTTTCCGTTGGTTTCTTTGCAGGAAACATTTATTGCACGTTAGTTTTAATGGTTAAAATAGTCGCTGGTGTTCCCGCCGGCGACTTTTTTTCTTTTGGAGAAGGCTGAACAGGATAGTACGCATCGAAAGAATGATTGTCATAATTGATTGAACCGCTATCTTTATCAACATGCAAATCAGACAAACCATCCTGCTGGCATCCGGACTGCTTTTTTTCAACAGCAGGATCATTTCACAAACCATATCGGTCGACGTCTGTGTGTATGGCGGCACTTCCGCCGGAGTGATGGCGGCCTATACGGCAAAAAAGCTGAACAGAACGGTCATATTGATAGAACCGGGCAGGCATCTCGGCGGACTGAGCTCCGGCGGCCTTGGCTATACCGACATCGGGAATAAGTACGCCATTACCGCACTGGCCAGGGATTTTTACCGGCGGATAGGCCGGCATTACGGAAAATTCGAGCAATGGATCTTCGAGCCGCATGTAGCCGAACAAACCTTTCAGCAATATATACACGAAGCACAGGTAGATGTATTGTATCAATACCGGATCGCTGCTGCCGTTAAAGAGAACGGATTTATTACTTCGATACGATTGCAGAACTCGCACGACAGCTCCCTTGCACCCAGGATCATAAAAGCAAAAATGTTCATCGACTGTTCTTATGAAGGCGACCTGATGGTCGCTGCCGGCGTTTCGTATATAGTAGGCCGTGAGGACAACAGCGTGTATGGCGAAACCTATAATGGCGTGCAGTTGAGAGACAAGCACCAGTTCCCCGACGGCATAGACCCATACCGCATTCCGGGCAGGCCGGAGAGCGGATTACTATGGGGCATCAGCCCGGAT
>CAYYZJ010000387.1:0-5399 GCA_964475615.1 uncultured Flavitalea sp.
AATACGTTCTGCGAAAACTTCACGATGGTGCTTATCTTGAGGGCAGTATCTCCTACCAAAGTGCCGGACGCTACAACTGCGCCGGTGGTATCGATGGTTCCGCCCAGCCATGCGCCGGTAACCTCCTGCGAGAAGCCGAAATAATGAGCCACGATCGGCATAAGGATCATCATGGGGATGGCAATGATCAGCACCATGGAAATGACGTAAGATAATTTTTTCGGATCGCCCTTGATGGCCCCTGCCGTTGCTATGGCGGCAGAAACGCCGCAGATGGAAACGGCGCTGGAGATCATCATGGTCAACTCATCGTCCACTTTCAGCTTTTTACAGATCCAGTAGGCGAAATACCATACCGACAATACAACGATCAGCGCCTGGATCAATCCCAGTGAGCCGGCCTTGAGTATGTCGGAAAAAATAACGCTGGCGCCCAGCAGCACCAGCCCGATCTTCACGAACAATTCTGTTGAAAGCGAAGACCGCAGCCAGCCGGGCAGCTTGAAAACATTCCCGATGACCAACCCGATGAGCAGGCTGAAGATCACGGCTTCCAGCCCCAGTGATTTCATTTTGCCGTTGCCGGCAATGACCAGGGCGATAATGGTAAGGATATACACTACCGGGAACCCCGCCAGCATATTGCGTATGGGCTTACCCGTTAGAAAACTGCCGAGCAGGGCAAAAATGATCACGAATACAAACTGCAGCAGTATGGCCTTGATATTGGCCGCTGAGAAAACACGGTCAGCCAGTTCGGAAGCATTGTTCCAGTTGAAAACAGGTGCCGGGACGAGTAATCCGGAAAGGAAAAGCAGGATGATCAGCGATCCCAGGATCACCACAGTCCAGTCTTCTGTAAGCGGCCAGTTTTTTTGAGACGACATAGAATCTTTATTGTTGATGTTAGGAATTCCGGTGCAGGTTCACGCGGATATGAAAAATATCTTTCAAAGCCTGAACGGCGGCAAAATATCCGCACATGCCGTGCACGCCTCCTCCGGGCGGTGTCGAACAGGAGCAGATATAAATGCCTTTGGCAGAGCTGCGATAAGGAGAAGACCTGAGCGCCGGCCTGGTAAACAACTGCCTGATATCGATCACGCCGCCATTGATATCGCCGCCGATATAATTCGGATTGTAGTCTTCCATCTGTTCCGTATTCATGGTATGCCTGGCCAGTATTCTTTCCCTGAAGCCGGGAGCAAAACGCTCCACCTGTTTTTCAATGGTATCGGTCATGTCTTTGGTTGAACCATTGGGCACATGGCAATAGGCCCAGCCCGTATGCTTGCCTGCCGGCGCGCGCAAAGGATCGAAAACACTTTGCTGGGCAAGCAGGATGAAAGGATTTTCCGGATGCCTTCCATCCCATACCTGCTGCTCTCCATAAGCGATCTCTTCAAATGTATTGCCGATATGGATGGTTCCTGCCTTGCCTGCTTCCGGAGCAGTGAAGGGAATGGCATCATCCAGCGCCCAATCCACTTTAAACACTCCTGCGCCATACCGGTATTTCTTCAATTGCCATTTATAAAAAGAAGAAAAACGGTAGCCTGCGATCTCCAGCAACTGTTTCGGCGTAACGTCGAACAGTACGGCGCGGTAAGAAGGCAGTTGACCGAGGGAACGGATATATTGATTGGTCTCTATTTTTCCGCCGAGCGAAACGAAATAAGAAGCCAGCGCATCCACGATCTTTGCGGAGCCCCCCCTGGGTATCGGCCATCCGCGTATATGCGCGATCGTTAGCAGCACGACGCCGATGGCGGAACTGGTCAGTTTGGACAGCGGGATCAGTGAATGGGCCGCCATTCCGGCCCACAACCCTCTTGCTTCCGTTGTCGTAAAACGTTTTGCCAGTTGATGCGCGGAAGAGAGCGCCCTCCATCCAAAGCCGATCATTTCCGGCAGGTGACCGGGAATGCGCAGGGGAGGGGCCAGCACTTCCTCACCGATGGCAGGCCATGCCCTGATCACCGGCTCCAGGAGCCTTATATAAGCTTCGCGGTCATTGCCGAGCAGCCTTGCCGTTTCCTGCAGTGAATTATTCAGTACAGCCGCTTTGCCATTATCGAAAGGATGGGCCGCGGCCAGCTCCGGTTGAATAAATTCCAGTCCATGCGCTTCCAGCGGAAGAGTACTAAAAAAAGGCGATCCTATGGCCATGGGATGAATGGCGGAGCAGACATCGTGCAGGTAGCCGGGAAGGGTCAGTTCCTCCGAGCGAAGGCCGCCTCCGATCTTATCTTTCCCTTCCAGCAGCAGTACCGACAATCCCTGCCTCTGCAGCGTGATAGCCGCAGCCAGCCCATTCGGCCCGGAGCCTACGACAACAGCATCGAAATCGCGTTTGTCCATTGTAGTTACTTTAAATAGGCAATGGGCAATAGGCAATGGGCAATTGGCAAGTGTTAGAGAAACCGTTAAGCCAATACCACAAATAACAAATAACTATTGTCAATTGCCCATTGCCTATTGCTTATTGCCTATTGCCCATTGGCCTCTACTTCCATTTTTCCGATCTGAACAATACCCTTCCATCCGGTTTAATGATCCAGGCCGTGATGGGATTGAGATGATATCCGCCCATATCGATGCCTCTTGCTTCAATAAGCTGGCGCAGGCTGGGTTGAATATATCCCGTTTCATCGATAGCGCGGCTCATGATCTCCGTTTCCTTTCCATCCCATTGCCAAAGATAACGGAAACGGGTATGCGCTTTGTCGAGCACCGGTTCCTGCAATGCTGCCCGATACCAGTTGCGGCCTGCATCGGTGCTTATCTCCACCCTTCGTATCCGGCCCCGGCCGCTCCAGGCAATGCCGCTGATCTCCACCCATCCTTTTTCCAGGTGCACGGGAAAAGAAGGAAAGGTGATGATGGAACGGGCGTCCATTACAAAGCTAAACTGCCTGATCTTTCCATCTTTGATCGGCTCGGTATATTTTGACGTTTCTTCCCTGGTCATAAAAGGGTGGTCGGCAATTTCGATACGGCGTATCCATTTAACATGGGTATTCCCTTCCCAGCCGGGAAGCAGCAGGCGGGCGGGATATCCCTGCTCCGGGCGGATCGCTTCCCCATTCTGCGCATAGGCGATCATGCCGTCTTCCCATCCTTTGCTCAGCGGAATGCTGCGCGTCATCACAGCGGCGTCTCCGCCTTCTGCCAGGAACCAACTGGCTTTGGGGCTTACGCCTACTTCTCTGAATAAAGTGGAGAGCATCACGCCTGTCCATTCGCTCTGGCTCGTCAGTCCGCAGATTTCCTGGGGCGTCATGGTCTCTTTTCCCTGCCTGAAATTGCCGGAGCATTCGATAAAGCAGATCCTCGATAAAGCAGGGAAACGCTTGAGGTCGGCCAGCGTAAAGACCGTTGGCCGCGCTACCATGCCATGGATGAGCAGTTCATATTTATGCGGGTCGATCACGGGCACGCCTCCGTGATGCCGCTCGAAATGCAGATCGGAAGGCGTGATGGTGCCATAGAGATCCTGCAGCGGGGTTCGGGAAGAAGTGTCGGATGGTTTTTTGAGCGGATGTTCAAAAGCGGATCTTGTCCCGAGCAAGCCGGGTGGAGTTCCCGGTTGTTTGGTAGGATCGATGGGAATTGCAGGAGCAGGAGGGACGGCTGTTTGAATGGTTTGTCCCGACGATGTCTTCAACAAAAAGGCCGTTGCAGCAGAAGCTGCTCCTCCCAGCAAAATGCGGCGGCTAATTTTTTTTGAAGCCCGGTTTTCATCCATGGGTGTTATCGTTTAATTACCGTTCATCGCACTTCCGGCCCGCCTTTGCGGTCATCCGGAACAAATAATTTCTGCGCAGGCATTACGATGCGGGGCAGGGTCTTTGCGTTGATCACGGTATTGCTGTCAATGATTTTATTGGCATGAAGGAGGAAAGCCGTCAGTCCGTACACTTCGCTATCCGATAACGATCCCGGCGCATTCAAAGGCATTGCGCGGCGAATATAATCGAATATCGTAGTGGCATAAGGCCAGTAATTGCCGATCGTTTTGGCTTTGACGGTATCGCCGAAAGCGCCCACCAGCCGGTAAGCGCTTTCTGTTCCGGTAGGGCCATGGCAGGAAACGCACTTAACGGTATATACCGATCTGCCGTAGGCAACAGTGCCCGATCCTTGAGGAAGTCCCCGGCCGTCGGGACTGATATCGATATCCCATGCTGCAATGGTTGCGGAATCGGCGGGCTTTCCGAATCCAAACCGGGATGGAGGCTTGCTGTCTGTTGTATTATGGCACGACAGCAGGAACAATATAAGCGGTATAAAAATGATCGATCCGGGTTGCCGGCAGTGGTCACTCATTGTTCACTCCTGGTTTAATATTTTCCGGCCTGCAGGCTGCTTTCCGTTAATGTGTATTTTTTGTCGATCCTGTCCAGCACCACATAAATGGAATCTTTATTTTCATTGATGCCTGAAAGAATGATCCGCGCGCCATTGTTCTGCGCCTCGTATTTCAGGGTCATCCGTTTTCTTTTTTCATTTTTCGGCGTCTCTGCAAATTCGCGGTTCCTCCTGGTGGAAGCCGCTCTTTTATCGATCATGTTCACTTCATTGCCGATATGGGCCCAGGCTGCGGGGCTGATCCAGTTATCCGGCTTTCCCGGTTTTGACCTGGCCGGTTTTGTTTCATCGGGTTTACCCAGGTTGCGGTCTGTTCCTCCGTCGCCGCCCACGCCGGCAGCCCTGTTCCTTCTGTCGGGGATGGGTTTGTACTTATCCTGCAAATACAGCACTTTATCTATCGTATCCGCATAATAATGGAACACCCTTCTTCCTCCGCCTACTCCGGAAACCTCGAAGGTGCGGTTGATGTCTCTCTGCGGGTCGCCGCCGCCGTTGGAGAGGTCGAGCGGGGTGGGGCGGTTAACCGTAAACGTTAGTGTCGTCCATTTTTCGAAAGTGGCGTCCTGCCATCTCACTGAATCCAGCGGATTGTACGGAATGACCTTGTTATTAAGCCGAAATTCCGTTACCGTATAATTTCCGCGAAGCTGTTTAACGCCGGCAACGGAAGGCTGTTTGTAGGGATCGTACAGAAAATTGATGAGCTGCAGGTAAAACAGCAAAACGAGAAATATCAGTATGGTCGCTGTTTTCAATGTAATGCGCGCATATTGCTGCCATTTGGAAAGCAAGGGATAATGATGCACGGGAACCGTAAGCTTTTCGCGGATGAACAGGTTATATAACCTCGGCAGATCGTCCGCCAGCAGGAATGCGGCAAGCAGCACAAAATAGCTGCTGTACACATGCACACCGCCATCATAGGCAAAGTACACGTACACGAAATCGCCCAACGCACCGAAAAACAGAATCGCTCCCAGAGTAGAAGTGCGCCTGAAAAAAAGCAAGGAGCCCGCCGTAACCTC
>CAYYZJ010000388.1:0-13752 GCA_964475615.1 uncultured Flavitalea sp.
TGCCTCGACCGGCATCTGGCCGACAAGGCCAATCAGCCTGCCATCATCTGGGAGCCCAATGATCCTGCGGATGATCATCGCGTACTGACCTATAAGGATCTCCATTTCAAGGTTTGCCAGTTTGCCCAGGTGCTGAAGAACAATAATGTCAAAAAAGGCGACCGCGTTTGCATCTATATGCCCATGGTGCCCGAGCTGGCCATTGCCGTGCTGGCCTGCGCCCGGATCGGCGCCATCCATTCCGTTGTCTTCGGCGGATTCTCGGCCCAGAGCATTGCCGACCGCATCCAGGATGCCCAATGCAGCTTGGTGATCACTGCCGACGGCGGATTTCGCGGAAATAAAGAGATACCGCTGAAAAATGTGATCGATGACGCCCTGGTTCAAACGTCCAGCGTAAAACGGGTGATCGTGCTTACGCGTACACGCGTTCCCGTTAGTATGATCAAGGGAAGGGATGTATGGTGGGAAGATGAGATCAAAAAAGTGGAAACACAAGGCAATCCCGAATGCCCCGCCGAGCCCATGGATGCAGAAGATATTCTCTTTATCCTCTATACTTCCGGCTCAACCGGAAAGCCGAAAGGCGTGGTGCATACCTGCGGCGGTTATATGGTGTATACCAATTATAGCTTTGTGAATGTATTCCAATACCGCCCCGGCGATATTTATTTCTGCACTGCCGATATCGGCTGGATCACCGGGCACAGCGAGATCGTATACGGCCCGCTTGGCGCCGGCGCCACCACCCTGATGTTTGAAGGTATACCCACCTGGCCCGATGCCGGCAGGTTCTGGAATATCGTGGAAAAATACAAGGTGAATATCCTCTATACCGCGCCCACTGCCATCCGCAGCCTGATGGGCTTCGGGCTCGATCCGGTAAAAGGAAAAGACCTGAGCTCTCTTCGTGTATTGGGCACCGTTGGAGAGCCTATCAATGAAGAAGCCTGGCACTGGTATCATGAGCATATCGGGAAAGACAGATGCCCCATCGTGGATACCTGGTGGCAAACCGAAACAGGAGGCATACTCATCTCCAATATTGCCGGTGTTACTCCGGAAAAGCCTTCTTATGCCACATTGCCGCTGCCCGGCGTACAGCCATTGCTGGTAGATGAAAAAGGCGAAGAGCTGAAGGGCAATAATATCAGCGGCAATCTCTGCATCCGTTTTCCCTGGCCTTCCATCATCCGCACCACCTATGGCGATCATGAACGATGCAGGCAGAATTATTTTGCCACCTATAAGGATCTTTATTTCACCGGCGATGGTGCGCTCCGCGATGAGCAGGGCAATTACCGCATCACCGGCCGTGTGGACGATGTGCTGAATGTAAGCGGTCACCGCATCGGCACTGCTGAAGTGGAGAACGCCATCAATATGCATACGGGCGTGGTGGAAAGCGCAGTGGTAGGCTATCCGCACGATATCAAGGGACAGGGCATCTATGCTTATGTTATTTACAATGGCTCCGATTCCGATAAAAGCCTGGCAAGCCAGCATATTACACAAACGGTGGCCAGGATCATCGGGCCTATTGCCAAGCCGGACAAGATCCAGTTTGTAAGCGGATTACCTAAGACCAGAAGCGGAAAGATCATGCGGCGCATTCTCAGAAAAATTGCGGAAGGAGAAACGGGCAACCTGGGCGATACCACTACATTACTTGACCCTGCTGTGGTGGATGAGATTAAAAAAGGAAAAGTATAGGATTATTTTTCGATGGTCACTTTTGTTCCGATGGGCACCAGGTCGTACAGCTCATCCACATCCTCGTTCTTCAGCGCTATACAGCCGTTTGTCCAGTTCTGGTAAAGATCAACGGCAATATCATCATGAGGCCAGGTTCCGTGTATGGCTATGCCTCCGCCGATCTTCGCATTTTTAGGGATGATGCCTTTTGCCTTGCGCATGTTGAATTTTTCGATATCTGCTTTGGTAGGATAATCGATGAGCATCATCTTGTCCCATTTTTCATGCGGGCGCTTGGAAGCGATATGGTAAACGCCTTCCGGGGTTTTGCGGTCGCCTTCCATCATTTTATCATCGAGCGATTTGCTGCCGAATACAACAGGGTAAGTGGCATACCATCCGTCCTCATCGTATACCTTCAGCTCATAGGTCGATTTGGTAACGATGATATAGACCTCTCCGTCTGCATGGCGGTTGAAAAAATTCCTGCGGATGGATCTGGTATTGCTGTCGCGAAAGGCAACCAGCCCGAATGTCAGCAGGCTGAACAGGATAAGTCTTTTATTCGCTATGCCGACGACCATCGTTTTTTTTGATTTTCTTGAACGCTTCCGGGAGAAAAAATATTTTTCAGGTGAATAAAATTTAACGGTTTCTTGGTAGTGGAAAAGAAAGAGCCGGGACGAAAAATCCGTCCCGGCCCTTTCATTCTAAAAAAGCAATCAATTCCCTTTTCTGGAAACCCGGTTACCAGTTGCTGAGGCGGATGCCGACATTGTAAGGAACCTGGTCTAATCCCCTCTTGAACATGCTTTTGGTAGCATAGGATCCGTATAATTTCACAGGCCCCAGTTGTATTTCGCCGATCCAGGATATCTTCCATGGGTCGAGGTCGAATTCGTCGTGCGTTTTTTGCTTGCCATGCTCTTTGCTGATCAGCTTTTGCCGGGAAGAATACAGGTATCCTGCGCTCACGCCGGCGCTGATGCCGAAACCATTGCGGCGATGCGGAGTGAAATTGAAATTGAGCATGAACGGAACGGTAACATAATCTGCGGCCAATTTGTTCTTGCTGTAGCTGATGGTATCCAGGATCACTACGGTAGGCTTGGTGAGGTATTTTATATTTTCTTCGTAGCGGTAATTGTTCAGCTCGATGCCCAATCCATATTTCAGGTTGATCACATGCTTCACCACATTAAGCCGCTGCATGAAAAGCCAGATGTTTACATTCACCGATTTGTTGTTGCGCAGGTTGAACCAGTCGGCATTGGAGCCGGGTGCAAACTGCTGGGCAGCGGCAGATGAATAATCGGTACGGTCATTATAATTGGCAAAGCCCAGGTCGACTATAGCCCAGTTGGTGCTGATATTGGAAGGCCGGTAATAATGACGATGGCTGATATGGGTTTCTTTTCGGTCTTCATGATCTTCGCTCCGCACTTCACCCCCTTTTCTGATGATGATCATATTGCCCACGCGGATCGTGTCGCCGGGGCCGTTGTTATTGCGGGTGCTGTCGTTCTGGGCAATTGCTGTCAGGCAAAAGCATAGCCCTGCCAGCAGTAAAAATGGCTGTTTCATATCTTATCTGCGATTACTTTAATGCTATTTGAAAATTTCCGATGAGGACGTCGCGCTGGTTTCCGCCATCATCCCTGTTGCTCGATTTTTCAAAAACACGCGATACTTTCCTGAACAATCCGCGCATTTTATTTTTTCTGGAAGAAGAGAAAGCGGCGATATTGATCTCATTATCGGCATCTGCCGGCTGCTCTTTTAAAGCAGCATCTGTGATGAATGGATTTTCCTCCGGTTTGCCTGCCGCCACATCCTGCACCGGCTCATCCTTTTTAATTACAGGAACAGGGGCAACCGGTTTCAATGCCAGATCATTGGTGCTGACATTGGGCTCGGGAAGCCTGGGCGCCGGAAGACGGTTATCCGGCCTCTTTTCAGGCGCCGACTTCACCAGGGCTTTTTTATCTCCGTTTGTTTTGCGATTATACTTTGGCGTTAGTTTCAATGCCGTTGCTTCTTTCTCCTGCTTTTTCAATTCCGGTTTTTGATATAACGGATCAACCGGTGCAGGAGTTACAGCAGGCTGTTCTTTTTTTGCATAATCTTTTGGCCCGGCATCAGGGGATGTATGAACGGCAGTATCCCTGAATACCAGATATCCTCCCAGCAATAGAAGCAATGCTGCTGCTACGCTTACCCGCGGAAGCCAGAATATTTTTTTATCCCTTTCATGCCTGTACAATGATGATTTGTCTTCGAACGATATGGTATCGGCAGGATCGAGGCGGGCTTGCTGCAGCAGCATGAGTTCTTCCATTAAATGCGGATGAAGCGAAGCGAATGCCTCAACCGCTTTCCCGTCTTCTGCATTCAGTTCTCCATCGACATATAAAAGGAAAAATTCCTCGTAGTTGGTATTGTTGATCGGGCAGTTGCCTCCGGCCTTGCTCATCAGCATATCCTTGTGTTCAAACAAAATATTTTTCTCCGGCTTGATCACCGATTGCTGCAGCATGTGAAGTTCTTTTTCCAGGTCGGGATTTTCATGAACAAATGCTTCCACGCTTACCCTGCCGGCAGCGCTCAGCTCATTGTCGACGTAGAGCAGGAAAAATTCTTCGTAATTATTTCTGTTGATGGTCATGATCAAATTACGTTTTCAGGGCTTACCAGATAATTTTTCAATTGCAGCCGGGCGCGATGCAGGTATACTTTCACCTGGCTTTCGGTCAGACCCGTGATCTGCCCGATCTCTTCATAGCTGTATCCTTCATAATCCTTCAGCATCACCAGCGAGCGCTGCCTTTCCGTAAGCCGCATCAATGCTTCTTCGAGGATCTGCCTGATGCGCGGCGCCTGCCGGCTATGCCCTTTTTCATCTGCCTTGAATTCATCTCTCAGCACAACTCTTTTGGATTTGCGCAGGTGGTCGATCATCTGATGATAAGCTATGGTGAACAGATAGGATTTGCTTTTCCCTGCATTCACTTCATGGCGGTTGCGCCAGAGCTTTTCAAAGGAGGTCTGCACCACATCCCTTGCGTCTTCTTCATGTTGGAGGTTTTTAAGGATGAAGCGGTATACATTGTCGGCATAGTTCCTTACACATTCATTATATTCTTGCTCTGTCATAAGCAGCAACTATCTGAAAGTAAAGCCTGTTTGTTGTTATACGTGGCAATGAAGCAAAAAGTTACACGTTGAGATTAAAAATCTTAATTGGTTGCGCTAAGCAGGTTGCGGGAAAACGATTCCCAGATAATGAATTCCGATTGTGCTTTCCGGGAACATTTTTCATTTTCGGAACATTCCTTATTGGCAGCGGAGATCTTCCTGGCAGAAGAAAAAAGGGCCAGGCTGCATATTACAATTATTGCCAGTAGCAAAAGCCGGATAGAGGTTTTATTTTTCATGAGAAATATATTCTCTGATATGACGAAGATAAGCAAAAAATGTTACAGGGCTGTTAAAACAGTTCCGAAATGCCGAACTGCTTACCTTTGTTGATCTTAACACATTAATACGCAGCCATGAATGAAAAATTTGTAAACCGCATTGCCGCCGAACTGGAAGAAATAAAGGAGGCCGGGCTTTTTAAATCCGAACGCATCATCAGCAGCGGGCAGGGGGCCGAGATTACGGTCAATGGCAAACAGGTATTGAATTTCTGTGCCAACAATTACCTGGGGCTTTCTTCCCATCCTAAAGTGATCCAGGCAGCGCATGCCGCCATCGATTCGCGGGGATATGGAATGAGCAGTGTCCGTTTTATCTGCGGTACGCAGGATATCCATAAGGAGCTGGAGCGCAAACTAGCCGAATTCCTGGGAACAGAAGATACGATCTTATATGCTGCAGCCTTTGATGCCAACGGGGGCGTATTTGAACCTTTGTTCAATGAAGCGGATGCCATTATTTCGGATGAGCTCAATCATGCTTCCATCATTGATGGGGTAAGGCTTTGCAAGGCCCAGCGTTTCCGCTATAAGCACAACAATATGGAAGACCTCGAGCAGCAGTTCAAGGCAGCTCAATCCGCGCGCAGCCGGATCATAGTTACCGACGGATCTTTCAGCATGGACGGCACCATTGCACAACTCGACAGGATCTGTGCGCTGGCCGAACAATATGATGCCATTGTGATGATCGATGAATCGCATTCATCCGGATTTCTGGGCAAAACCGGCAGGGGAACTCATGAATACCACGGCGTGATGGGAAAAATAGACATCATTACCGGAACCCTGGGCAAGGCGCTCGGCGGGGCCAGCGGCGGATTCACCAGCGGCCGCAAGGAGATCATCGAAATGCTGAGGCAGCGGAGCAGGCCTTATCTTTTTTCCAACAGCCTGGCTCCTTCCATTGTCGGCGCTTCCATTGCTGTACTGAATATGCTCAGCGAAACCACCGAACTGAGAGATAAGCTGGAATACAATACCAAATACTTCCGGAAAAAAATGAGTGAAGCGGGTTTCGATATCAGGCCCGGCGATCATCCCATTGTTCCCATCATGCTTTATGATGCCGTAACAGCCCAGCAGTTTGCAGCCAGGCTGCTGGAAGAAGGCATTTATGTGATCGGATTTTTCTATCCGGTCGTTCCCAAAGGCCTTGCCCGCATCCGTGTGCAACTGAGCGCAGCGCATACGCAGGAGCATCTGGACAGGGCTATTGGAGGGTTTATTAAAGTGGGAAAAGAACTTGCAGTAATGGAAAAATTATAGCATCTTGGGGTCATTAAACCCAAACCAAGATGGAAGAGACCCCCTCCTTTGAGCAACCTCCTAAGGTTTGTGCCAATTGCGGTGATCCCAATATCGATGAAAAATACCCGACACCGCTCTGCTCAGACTGCCGCCAAAAATTTATCCGGTTTCCCCTGCCATTATGGATAAAGGTCTTTGCAGGGGCCATTGCCGTTATTTTATTGTTTTCCCTATTTAAGCTGCCAAAAAATATCTCCCTTGCTGTACAACTCGAAAGAGGAAAAAAAGCCGAAAAGCAAAAAAAATATTTTACCGCTCAACGGGATTTTGAGGAAGTAGTAAAAAAAGTTCCCGACAATATCGAAGCAGAAGGCCATTTGATGATCGCTTCTTTTTACAATCAGGATTTTGCTGCCATCGGCACCGCATTCAAAAAATTGGAAGGAAAAAATATTGAAGACAAGGAATTGTATGAAACTCTCGATGAGTTGGCAAATAAAGCAGCTTCGTATGTGAGCAATGATTCCTTTCAAAATTTTCAAAAGCAATATGTTGACCAGTCAATAACAATTCCTGATACGGCCTATCAGTCATATATCCATAGAAATCCTGATGATATCTTTGCCATTACCGAATATGCCTCGAGATTATTTGATGAAAAAAGCTACACAGTCTGCGACAGCCTTCTGCAGCAGGCACTTAAAAAAGACAACGAATATTTTCCCGCATTGATGATAATGGCAAGCCTGAAAAGAGAACAGGGTAAGAATGATGAATCGCTTATTTATTGCGACAGAATATTAAGTGTAAACCGGGAATCTGTTTATGGCATGGCCTCCAAAGCAAGAACTTACCTGAAACAGAAAAAAGACAAGGAGGCTCTTGATCTAGCGCAAAAAAGTTATACGCTGAACAGCAAAAATGGATATGCATTGGCAACCCTGATATTGGCTTATCATTTTAACAATAAGACGACAGAACGGGATGAGCTGATAAGCAAAGCTCATTCAAATACTGATTCTTCGCAATTATATCAGTTAAAATATGCTATTGATGTCATTGACAAAAAAGAAAAATTCAGAGATTAAATAAATTGTTAATCCCTCTACCATGATTCTTATCCCAGGATTTTTAATTAGTTTTCTCACCTTTCCCGGTGTTATTGTCCATGAACTGGCTCACCAGTTATTTTGCAGATATTATAAGGTGCCTGTTTTTAAAGTAGTTTATTTTCAGATGGGCAACCCTGCGGGATATGTTTTGCATGAGGTTCCGCAAAGCAAATGGCATAGTATTGTAATCAGCATAGGCCCCTTTGTTGTAAACACGCTTATTGGAGCGATTATATCTCTCCCCGCTGCCTTACCTGTTTTTAAATTTAATAATGCAACGCTGTTGGATTATGTATTGATTTATCTTGGGGTTTCCATTGCCATGCATGCATTTCCCAGCACTGGAGATGGAAAAAGTATCTGGAATGCAATAAGAGAGCCGGGAACGCCCCTATGGATTAGAATTATTGGTTATCCTGTCATTGGCCTGATTTACCTGGGCTCATTAGGAAGTTTTTTCTGGCTGGATCTTTTATATGGTATAGCTGTAGCTGTTGGGCTTCCCAATCTAATTGTATGGCTCCTTGCTTGATTTTGGATTGATTTTACCTCGCAGCGATTATACTGATCTCCACATTCACATTTTTCGGCAATCCTTTAACGGCAACGGTTTCGCGCGCGGGGAAGCCGCCGTTGAAATATTTTCCATACACTTCATTCACTGCAGCAAACAGCGACATATCGCTCAAAAAAATCGTTGTCTTGACCACATTGCCGAAATCCATGCGGGCTTCTGCAAGAATGGTCTTGAGATTATGCATCACCTGATGCGTTTCGGCAATGATATCTGCTGCATCGATATTGCCTGTGGCGGGATTGATGGCGACCTGCCCGGAAATAAAAAGCATATTGTTCACGAGCACAGCCTGGCTGTAAGGGCCAATAGGAGCAGGGGCATTGGCGGTGTTGATGATTGTTTTTTCCATGGATCAAAAATAATCCTTCTTAAACGATAAATGATTTTCTTTGCGCTATGAAGATTGTTGTACTGGCAGGGGATGACCTGAAAAAAGAAATGCCAACCAAAGCAGGTGCGGAATGGGTTTATATACCTGCTCCCGCTGATTTTATGAAAGTAGAAAATGCCGATGCCTATTTCGATCTTGAATTTGAAATGAACGCTGAACGGATCGCTTTGCTGGCTAAACTTTTGCCCGCTCCTGTTTTCATCAATGCGGTTGTTCCCACGCTTGCCGAGATCGGTCGCCCGTTTATACGCATCAATGCCTGGCCTGGATTTTTGAAAAGACCGGTATGCGAAGCAGTAGCATCAACAGATGAAAGCCGGGCATCGGCAAAAAAAATTTTCGATTCGCTCCAATGGAATTATCAACTGGTCCCCGACACGCCCGGAATGGTCAGCACAAGAGTAATTGCCATGATCATCAATGAAGCCTACTATGCTTTCCAGGAAAACATCAGCAGCAAGGAAGCCATCGATACTGCCATGAAGCTGGGCACCAATTATCCTTTCGGCCCTTTTGAATGGAGCAAACAGATCGGCCTGAAAAATATTTATGCATTATTGCTGGCCCTGCAAAAAACCAACCCGCGATATACCATTGCCGGGGCGCTGATCGATGAAGCAGCCCAATCTGATAAAAAATCATAATCCTTTCATGTCATTAATTTTAAATATCGATACTTCCACGGAAACGGCCGGCATCAGCCTTGCAGAAGACGGGAAAGAACTGGCCTCTGCCCGGAATGGCAACCAGCAGGATCATGCTGCCTGGCTGCACCAGGCCATCAAAAAGCTGCTAAACGACACGGCCCATACCTTGCAGCAACTGGATGCCGTTGCCATCACTGAAGGCCCGGGCTCTTATACGGGCCTGCGGGTGGGCATGGCTGCAGCCAAAGGGTTCTGCTATTCGCTGAACATACCGCTGATCACTGAAAATACCCTGAAGACCATGGCCCAGGCTGCAAAGAGCACATCATCCGCCGAACTGATCTGCCCCATGATCGATGCCCGGCGCATGGAAGTGTTTACGGCTATTTACAATCCTGAATTGCAGGAGCTTATGCCTGCTTCTGCCCTGGTGCTGGATGAATATTCGTTCAGTGAATTCCTTTCCGGGCATACCGTGCTCTTCACCGGGAACGGAAGTCCGAAATGGAGGAAGGTCAACCGGTCGGCCAGCGCTTTTTTTGGAGATCCGCAGCCTTATCTCTCCACTTCCCTGGCTTATTTATCTTATCAGAAGTTCAAACAAAAACAGTTTACCGACATTATATACAGCGAACCTTTCTACCTGAAAGGGTTCTACACTCATTCTAAAAAATAACCATATTATAACATTCATTTAATTGACCTATGTTTTCTGGGAGATACGGGTTAATTTTGTTTTATTTTATATATTTTTAATTCAAATTTCCGATCTACACATGAATGTTAGCAGCAATTACTGGATGGTCGTAAATGCGGATGGCTTTGAAGGTTCTCCCGTAAAAGTGGATTTCGTGAATCTGAAAAAAGCCGCTATGATCCTGCGCGCGCTGAATCACAAGCTCCGGCAGCAGATCATCAGAATTCTGGATGAGAATAAAAAGCTTACCGTTACGGAATTGTATGTGCAGTTGCGGTTGGAACAATCCGTTGCCTCACAGCATCTCGCCATCCTGCGCAGGGCAGGTATCGTTAAAACGGAGAGGGACGGCAAGTTCATTTATTACACCGTCAACAACAGCCGCATTTCGGATATCATGAAATCGGTGGATGAGCTGATCAGCTAGGCAACTCCTTCCATTCCTCTGGTTTTAATCCGTACCTTTGCTTAAAATCGCAACCATGTTCATTAAACAATTGTACACCGGTTGTCTGAGTGAAGCTGCATATTATATCGAAAGCGCCGGGGAAGCTGCAGTGATCGATCCCTTGCGGGATATCGAATCCTATCTCGATCTGGCTGCATCGCGCAAGGCCAGGATCAAATACATATTTGAAACACATTTTCATGCCGATTTCGTAAGCGGCCATCTCGATCTGGCAAAAGCTACCGGAGCGCCCATCATATACGGCCCCGATGCGGAAACCAGTTTCCCTATTTATAAAGCGCATGACGGTGAACTGTTTTCATTGGGCAATATTTCCCTGCAGGTGCTGCACACACCCGGTCATACCCTTGAATCCTCATGCTATCTGGTAAAGGATGAAAACGGGCAAAACAAGGCCGTCTTTACCGGCGATACGCTTTTTGTAGGCGATGTGGGAAGGCCCGATCTGAGCAGCGGCAACCTGGGCTCCGAGGAACTGGCTTCCCTGCTTTATGATTCGCTTCAAAAAAAGATCATACCCCTGGACGATGATATCGTGGTTTACCCGGCACATGGCCCCGGCAGCAGTTGCGGCAAGAACCTCGGCCCTGAAACATATAGCACCATCGGCGAGGAAAAGCAAAGCAATTATGCATTGCAGGCGCAATCGAAAGAAGATTTCATAAAAGCCGTTATCGAAGGGCTGCCTGCAATTCCGCAATATTTTCCCATCAATGCCAGGATCAACAAGGAAGGATATGAAAGCCTTGATGAGATCCTGCAAGAAGGACTGCAAGCGCTCAGCGTAGAAGCATTCGGCGAGTTAATGAAAAATGAAGACCTGATCATACTCGATACCCGCGATGGAAAACTGTTTACAGAAGGATTTGTTCCCGGCTCTATCAATATCGGCCTCGACGGCCGTTTTGCAGAATGGGCAGGCAGCCTGCTGCCCTTCAATAAACCCATTGTGCTGGTAACAGCAGCCGGCCAGGAAAGGGAAAGCGTGATAAGGCTTGCCAGGGTTGGGTTTGACATCATGAAAGGGTATCTGGAAGGTGGCTTTGAAGCCTGGAAAGCAGCAGGCCAACCGATCGATATGATCATCAATGTTGAGCCCGATGAGCTGGCAATGGATATTCCTTTTGACGAAAGGCTCATGATCATCGATGTTCGCCGCGAAGCCGAATTTGCGGATGGGCATGTCCGTGATGCCGTCAATATTCCGCTGAATGAACTCACCGATCCCGGCAGCATGGCCAATATTGAAGATAACAACAATGTATATGTACATTGCGCAGGCGGATACCGGAGCATCATTGCCGCGTCGATGCTGAAAAAACAAGGCATTCATAATATCCGCAATGTTTCGGGAGGATGGAATGCCATTAAGGAGCAACCGGGTATCGATGTTGTGAAAGAGAATAGTGTATTGAATTAATGGATAATTGTCAATAAGCAAGGAATCCTCCAATATGTTGCCTATTTTCTTTCTCCTATCCACATGTTCGCATATTCCGGTTTCCAGGCATGCTTCCATCTCCGGTGGCTCCAGAGATAGAGATCGGGATAATGGCGGATGCATCTCTCCAAAAAATCCACATAACGATGGGTAAGCTCTCCTTCAGGCAATTGGGCCGGACTGTCGGCGCCCAGTTCAAGAAAGGCCCGGTAATATCCACGCTTCACTTTATAAAGCGCACCGAACACTACCGGAATATCCGCTATGCGTGCCCCGCGCTCAGGCGCTCTTAAAAACGGGGTGGGATAACCGAAAAACGAAAGCCAGTAAGAATTTTCAGGCCCTGGAGGCGCCTGGTCGGCAACCAGGGTCAGCAGATAAGGTTTATTCCTGTATGGGATGATGGCCCTGCTCATATTGGTGGCAGGCAATAATATGGTGCCTGTTCTTGCCCTGAAACGGATGAAAAGCTTGTCGAACATTTTATTGCTGAGCGGCATGTACACCACAATAAAAGAGTAGGCCGTACAATAAGGCATGGCAATATTGGCCAGCTCCCAGTTGAAAGTATGTCCTAAATGCAACTGGCATTTGCGGCCCTGCCGGTAAAACTGTTCATACATATCGGGATTGTCGACCACAAAATGCTTTTTGATAAATGCCTCGCCGGCAGAGAACAGCTTGAGCGTTTCAATAAAATTATCGACGAAATTGCGGTAAAAGCTTTTGGCGATCCGTTTACGCTCCTCATCCGTTTTTTCAGGAAATGCTCTGGCCAAATTATCGTTCACCACTTTTTTCCGGTAGCCGGTAACATAATAAAGCAGCAGATAGGCGAAATCCGAAAGGACATAGAGGATTTTCATCGGCAGCAGCGAAACCAGATACAATAATCCATAAATGAGATGATACATGAGTTCCGCATTTATTCATTCACCCAATTCTTAACTTCCTGTTCGAGGTGATGCAGCTCGATCTTTACATTGAACTTGTTCCGCAGGTGCCTGGCCAGCGCATCGGCGGCATATACGCTGCGGTGCTGTCCGCCGGTGCAGCCAAAGCTGACCATCAGGTTGCTGAACCCGCGCCTGATATAATCTTCCACCGAAATATCCACGATATCGAACACGCTGTTCAGGAATTCGGGCATACGGGTCTGTTGTTCTAAAAAATCTTTGACTTCTTTATCGCGACCGGTCTTGGTCTTATAAGCAGCAATACGGCCCGGGTTGAGCAATCCCCTGCAATCGAAAACAAAGCCGCCGCCATTGCCGCTTACATCATCGGGAATATTTCTTCTGTAAGAAAAGCTGTTGATATGCACGAGCAGCGGCGTTTCTTCACTCGCCCGCAAAGGCTCAAAGCGGGTGATGACGGTATCTTCCACGATCAGGTTAAGCAGGCGCTCGAACTCTGGAAGCACAATACCCACCTGCTTGTTGGCCATGAACCATTTCAGGTTTTTCAGCGCAAGCGGAATGCTGATCAAAAAATGCGCCTTCCGCTCAAATAGTCCGCGGAACCCATAAGCACCCAATACCTGCAGCAAACGGATCAGCACGTATCCGTTGTACTGACTGGTGAACCGGATGCGGTCGATGGTTTTGCCCAGCATCGATTCCACATAGTCCATATAATCGTTCAGCAATCCGTTCTTCCATTCGTCGGGCAGCTCGGCCTTGGCCTGCCAGAGCAGCGAAGCCACATCATATTGAAGCGCTCCTTTCATGCCGCCCTGGTAATCGATGAAATGAACCTGCTCGTCTTTGATAAGGATATTGCGGCTCTGGAAATCGCGGAACATGAAATATTTGTGATCCACGTGACTGAGGTAGGTGCTCAGCGCCTCAAAATCATCGATCAGCTTTTCCTTGTCGTAAGGAATCTGCAGCGTATCGAGAAAATAATATTTGAAATAAAGCAGGTCGCTGAGAATGGCGCGCCTTCCGAATTCGCGGGACGTGAGGCACCAACTGTAATCCAGTCCGCTATCGCC
>CAYYZJ010000389.1:0-2391 GCA_964475615.1 uncultured Flavitalea sp.
AGGGTGGCGCCAGCAGTACCTGGAACCTGGGTTGGGGCTGGAATGTGCCAAGCGAAAAACTGGTGTCTGAATGGGATAATAACGATCCCCGCAAATGGGCAACCGTACTGTATTCCGGCAAATTTGACGGGGGCCCGGCACAGGGCGGCTATGGTGCAACGCTGCCTCCTTATAATCCGGGAACGGCACTTGACCAGCCTTATTGGAATAAAAAGGTTTATTCCGATCCTGCTCAGAGAGCAGCTACCGGCCATCTTACGGACGGTAACGCAGGTTGGATCAATCACCGCGTGATCAGGTATGCAGACGTACTGCTGATGAAAGCTGAAGCCGCCAATGAAAATGGAGATGGAGCAACCGCAGCCTCCTTATTGGAACAGGTGCGTGCCAGGGCCCGCGCAAGCGCAGGTAATACCAATGCTTCTGCCCTGCCCTATATCGCTTTCAGCGGCCAGGCGCAAATGAGGCAGGCCATTAAAGATGAAAGACGCTGGGAACTTGCCATGGAAGGATACCGTTTTTATGACCTGGTGCGCTGGGGCGATGCCAATGCCGTCCTTTCATCAGGAGGATATACCGACCGTTGCAAATACTATCCTATTCCCCAGCCGGCCATCGATATATCGGGTGGTGTGTTAGAGCAAAACTCGCAGTGGTAATCCGATTCTATAATTCAAAATCTTAAAAAATGAAAAAGATCATTAATAAAATATCGCTGGCGCTTGCAGTATGCATTGTCATAGCAGGCTGTCAGAAAATGTCGAAGCCGGCTTTAGGTGATTATCCCAAGGATACCCCAGTGGTCCCGAGCGGGCCATTACGATTCTACCTGCCTTTTGATTCTACTTCAGAAGACGCCAAGCAGTTGAATATCCGCTTTGCAGACAGCATCTCCAACTACCCTTCCTTTTTCCCGGATGCTTCAGTTACCGCAGTTGAAGGGGTACGGGGTACGGCCTATGGAGGCTCTTACTCCACCTACCTGCATTATGTGTCCGCCAATGACTTCGCTCAATCCACCAGCTTTACCGTATCCCTGTGGCTGAAAGCGACCCTTGATCAGAAAGATCACACCAATGCAGACGGAGTACTGGCCGTATCCAGCACTACGAACTTTTGGGGTAATGTCACCATCTACACAGACCACGAAACGAGCACCTCGGATTCCGGTATATTCAAGATACATTTTGCCAACGGTACGGGTGATAACTGGGATTTTGCCAATTATACAGGCAACCAGCGCTTCCCCCACATGTATGACGGCAACTGGCATTTGTTCACTTTTACTTATGACGCCGGCTCTCAAACCGGCATCATGTATTATGACGGCGCTCAATTTGATGTGAAAACGGGGACTGTCATCGCCTTCGATGGCAATGCCTCCCAGTTAGTGGTAGGCGGTTTCCAGGAAGCGATCGGTCTCGTGGACACCTATGCCAACAATTCCTGGATGTCGGGCTTTCCGGGAGCCATCGACAATGTACGGCTTTATAACACCGTCCTGTCCGCAGCAGACGTACAGTCACTGTATGATAACAAGCAGTAAAGGCAGGTTCTGATTATTAACAAAAATCCAAAGCTTACCTTGCCAGTAATCTTTGGATTTTTGTTTTGTTTACATCGCAATTTTGAAACATGCTATTGGCTGGTTTGCGAAGAAAGACATTACTGATTGCCCTTGCCATTTCCCTGATCGTATTCAGTGCGGTTACCTGTGTGGACAAGCAAAAAAAAGATTCAATTCCCCGGCAGGCTAATGAACTTTCCGGTTATGTCGGCGCCGATGTTTGCAAATCATGCCATGCCCGAATTTGTGATTCATTCAGCAGAACCAAACATTTTCTTACCTCGAGCTGGCCATCTGAACAAAACATCAAAGGAAGCTTCAATTCCGGCAAAAACATTTTTCCTTTCGACAACGGCACGTATATTTTAATGGAAAAAAAAGACAGCGGTTTTTATCAAACGCTTTATTGGGGAAATAACATATTAACGAGCCAGCGTTTCGACATGGTGATCGGCTCATCGGCCAAAGGACAAACCTATTTGCACTGGCACGATAGCAGCCTGGTGCAGTTGCCCATAACTTATTTCAACGCTGCAGAACAATGGTGCAATAGCCCCGGTTATCCCGAAAGGGCAGCATTTAACCGGCCGGTAACCTCCCGCTGCCTGGAATGCCATACTACTTTTGCCGATGTAACCAAAACAACAGACCCGGAAGCTTTCGACAAGCATACAATCATATTGGGAGTGGGTTGTGAAAAATGCCATGGGCCAGGGGCCAGGCATGTGCTATATCATCAAAAACATCCCGAAGACGGAACGGCTAAATTTATATTGAACCCTAAAAACTTCAACAGGCAGCAGCAATTGGATATGTGTTCACTC
>CAYYZJ010000390.1:0-1505 GCA_964475615.1 uncultured Flavitalea sp.
GTTGCCTTATATGCTTCCGTCATCACTTTCCTTACCTATGCAACGGTTTACGGTTTCAGGAAAGGGTTCACGGTTTGCACCTTCGAGGGCATGAGCTATGCCGGCATCGGATATAAGACCTGGCTGGTGGTGAGCCAGGTGCTGGGTTATGCATGCAGCAAATTTTATGGCATCCGCTTTATTGCAGAGCTGAAAAAAATGGGAAGGGGCAAATTGATTCTCTTATTAACCGGCATTTCCTGGCTGGCTTTATTGCTGTTTGCTATTATTCCGCCTCCTTATAATATTCCCTTTCTTTTCATCAACGGCTTTCCGCTGGGCATTATCTGGGGGGTTGTATTTTCTTTCGTGGAAGGCAGGCGGGCAACCGATTTCATCGGAGCGGCATTGTCGGTAAGCTTTATCTTTTCTTCCGGCTTCGTTAAATCGGTAGCGGAAGCGCTGCGCATCCATTTTCAGCTCAGCGAATTCTGGGTGCCTTTTGTAACGGGACTGGTATTTGCCGTTCCGTTGATCGTTTTCGTTTACCTGCTCGAAAAAATTCCTGCGCCTTCGGCGGATGACATCAGCCTGCGCAGCAACCGCGTGCCCATGAGCCGGGAAAACCGGAAAGAATTTATCCGGTTATTCCTGCCCGGTATAGCGGCTGCAGTGGCGGTATATGTTTTCTCCACCCTGTTCCGCGATATCCGCGATAATTTTATTTCGGATATGTGGAAGGAGATGGGATATGTGGATCAGCCGGCATTATTTACCAAAACGGAAACGCCCACCACCATCATCATCCTGGCATTGATCGGAAGCATGATCCTGGTGAAGAATAATTTCAGGGCACTGGCCTATGCGCATTATTTCATTATGCTGGGATTCGTGATCACCGGCATCAGCAGTTGGCTTTTCATGCAGCATTCCCTGTCGCCGCTCTGGTGGATGACGCTGGTGGGCCTTGGGCTGTATATGACCTATATTCCTTTCAATTGCATTTTTTTTGAAAGATTGATCGCCGCATTCAGGTATCCCGGCAATGTGGGCTTTCTCATATATGTGGCCGATGCATTCGGCTATCTCAGCAGCATCTGCGTGCTGGTCGTAAAGGAAATGATGCACCTGCACCTGCAGTGGACAAGCTTTTATTCGCAGGGCGTCATCGTGCTTTCCGTGATCGGCTTGCTGATGACCATCGTTTCATTGAGTTATTTTTCTAACCGCTATAAAAAATCGAAAACGGCAAATGGATAAGAAATCGGCTATTGTTATCGGCGCAGGGATCGTTGGGCTGGCAACGGCAAGGGCATTGGCGCAAAAAGGGTTTGCCGTTAAGGTATTCGAGCGGTCGCAGAAGGCAACGGGTGCGTCTATCCGTAATTTCGGAATGGTCTGGCCCATAGGCCAGCCTGCGGGAGCGCTGTATGAAAGAGCAATGCGCAGCCGCGAGATATGGAAATCGATCAGCAATGACGGAGCCTTCTGGAGCGATCCTGCCGGAAGCCTGCACCTTGCCTATC